>RFKM01000172.1 GCA_003694465.1 Alphaproteobacteria bacterium | reverse complement strand
TTTCGGGGCCAGAAGCCGCAATGCCGCGCGGATCAGCGCCTCGGTATCGGCATCGGGTGCCTCGCCAAGGGCGGTGGCCACCGCCGCCGCCGCCTCGGCCGGGGCATAGCCGAGGTTGGACAGCGCCGAGAGGGCCTCGGCGCGGGCTGCCGGGGCGGGCGCGGGGCTCGACGGAACCGGGGCGGGCGCGGCGGGTTCGGCACCGGACCCGGCAGGATCGGGCACCGAGGCCCGCGCCTCACCAGCCGCCATGGCCATCACCGCCGGGGCCTTGTCTCTGAGTTCGTTGACGATCCGTTGCGCGGTTTTCGGGCCGATCCCCTTGGCCGCCTTGATCGCATTCCAGTCGCCCAGGGCGATGGCGCGGCTCACACCCTCGGGGCCGAGCGCGCCGAGGATCGACAGCGACGCCTTGGTGCCGATGCCCTGCACGCCGATCAGCAGGCGGTGCCATTCCTTTTCTTCGAGGGTGAGGAAGCCGATGAGTTGCATCAGGTCTTCGCGCACCAGAAGGTCGGTCCAGAGGGCCACCGCCTCGCCCGGGCCGGGAAGGGCGGCGAGGGTGCGTTCGCTCACATGCACGACATAGCCGACACCGCGCACGTCGATCAGGACATGATCCTCGGCGCGATAGACGATCTGTCCGGCAAGGCGCCCGATCATGCCCCGGCCCTTTCGAGCGCGGCGCCGAGGCGCTGCCCGGCCCGGCAGAAATGGGCGTGGGTCAGGGCAATGGCGAGCGCATCGGCGGCGTCGGGGCCGGCAATTTCGACGCCCGGCAGTTGCAGGCGCACCATGTGGGCGATCTGGGCCTTGTCGGCATGGCCGACGCCAACCACCGTCTTCTTGACCTGGTTGGGGGCATATTCGCCGACCTCAAGCCCGGCGCGCGCCGGCACCAGAAGGGCGATCCCCCGCGCCTGTCCGAGCTTCAGGGTGCCGGCGCCGTCGCGGTTGACAAAGGTCTGCTCGACGGCGGCGGTTTCGGGGCGATGGCGGGCGATGACCTCGGAAAGACCGTCGAACAGCGCAAGCAGCCGGGCGGCGAGACCGTCGCCCTCGCCGTGGAGCACCCCGTTGGCGACATGGGAAATCCGGCTGCCGTCGACGTCGATCACGCCCCAGCCGAGGTTTCGCAGCCCCGGGTCAATTCCGATCACGCGCATCGCCTGCCCTGCCCTCGTCGTTTTCCATCGCCTAGCACGAAACGCGAACATCCGCCAGAAAAATGCGCGCGTTCGGGGCGGGAGGCGTGCATTGCGAAATGGTGTCACGGAATCCAGGAATCTAGATTCGCGTGGGTCTTCCGAGCCAGGGCAGGATCGAGGACTCCGGGTTCGCGTCGCGCAGGGCCGGTGCGTCGAATCCAGGAATCTAGATTCGCGTGGTTGCCACCAGCGGTTCGCGAATCCAAGAATCCGGTTTTGCGTGTGAGGACGAGCGATCCGGAGAAATGCAAAAAGCCAGAAATCCGGATTCGCGTGGAAGGGGGCGGGATCCGGGGGAATCCAGCAATCCGGATTCGCGTGGTCTCTCACCGAACAGGCGGAATTCGGGACATGGGAGCCGCGTTGTTCGTGGACACCCCATGGAATCGGGGCGCTGGATTCGCATGGCTCTTCCCCGGCCAGATCGGCGCACCCGTCACCGAGCGCCCATGCTTCCCGCCGCTGCCTGTGCCCCCGGATCGCCTGCCATGCTCGCGCTGCATGGGCGCCATGCAATAATTCTGCTTCTCGCCGCAGCGCAGCAGGACTATCTGCGCCCGAGCAATTCGCAGCACTCATCCGGGAACAGAACCATGACCGCCATCGACACCGCCGTGCGCGCCACCGGCTTTGCCTTCGCGCCGCGCCTCACCCGCTTCATCGAAACCCTCGTCGGCCGCGTCGCCGAGGCGCAGGCCCGCCGCGCCACCCGCCGGGCGCTCGAAAAACTGACCGCGCGCGAGCTCGACGACATCGGCCTCACCCGCGCCGACATCTACCGCCGCTTCTGAGGCCAGAAACGCAAGAGGCCGCCCCAAGGGCGGCCCCTTCGCCCCGCCTTCGGGCGGGGTTTTTCATGTTTCAGTTGCCGAGTGACAGGGCAACGAAGCGCGGATCGCCGTTGCGCCGGATCAGCAGCAGGATCGACTGCCGGCCCGCCGCGCGCGCCGCCTCGATCCGGCCCTCGATGTCGGCAAGGCTCGAAACCCGCGCCTGCCCGGCTTCCTCGATCACGTCGCCCGGGCGCAGCCCCTTCGACCAGGCCTCGCTCGCCTCGTCGACATCGGTCACCACCAGCCCGCGGGCATTGGCATCGAGGCCGAGATCGCCGCGCAGGGAATCGTCCAGCTCGCGCAGTTTCATGCCGAGCACGGACTTTTCGGCCGGCGGGGTCTGGACGCCGGGCATCGGCTTGGCGCCGCTTTCTTCGGAAGCCAGCGCCTCTTCGCGGCGCCCGAGGGTGACCTTCACCGTCTTGCTTTCGCCGTTGCGCAGCACCACGACGCGGACGGTCTTGCCCACCGGGGCGTCGGCGACGATGCGCACCAGCTCGCGGGTGCTCTTCACCTTCTGGCCGTCGAATTCGACGATCACGTCGCCCGGCTCGATCCCGGCCTGTTTGGCCGGCCCGTCGGGCACGTCGCTGACCAGCGCCCCGTCGGTGCTGTCGAGCCCCATCGCCTCGGCCACGTCCGGGGTCAGGTCCTGGATGCGCACGCCCAGCCAGCCACGGCGGGTTTCGCCGTATTTCTGCAGCTGGTCGACCACCTTGGAGACCACGTTGGAGGCCATCGAGAAGCCGATGCCGATCGAACCGCCGTTGGGCGACAGGATCGCGGTGTTCACCCCGATCACCTCGCCATCCATGTTGAACAGCGGGCCGCCGGAGTTGCCGCGGTTGATGGCGGCGTCGGTCTGGATGAAATCGTCATAGGTGCCGCTGAGCTCGCGCCCGCGGGCCGAGATGATCCCCGCCGTGACCGAAAAGCCCTGCCCCAGCGGGTTGCCCACCGCGATCACCCAGTCGCCCACGCGCATCTTGTCGCTGTCGCCGAAGCTGACAAAGGTCAGCGGCTCGTCGCTGTCGACCTTGAGCAGGGCGATGTCGGTGTTGGTATCGGTGCCGACCACCTTGGCATCAAGCACCTTGCCCGAGCCGTAGAACTCGACCTGAATCTCGTCGGCCCCCTCGATGACGTGGTTGTTGGTGACGATGTAGCCGTCTTCCGAGATCACGAAGCCCGAACCCAGCGCATGGCCCCGGCGCACCTGCGGCTGATCGCCCTGGTTCTGCTCCTGGAAGCGGCGGAAGAACTCCTCGAAGGGCGAGCCCGGCGGCACCATCGGCAGCTGCTGGGTGTCCTGCGCCACCACCGTCGTGGTGGTGATGTTGACGACGGCGGGCGAGACCTGCTCGGCGAGGTCGGCAAAGCTCTCGGGCGCCCCGCGCGCGATCGCCTCCGGCACCGACATCAGGAAAAGGGCCAGCGTCATCATCGTCGCGGCAATGGCCCGCGCCGGGGTCAACTTCGAGCGGACCTTGGAAAAATCTTCAGAGCGGATCAACGCAGTCACATCTGCCTCCTTGCTGCTCACGGTGGGCGAAACACGCCGCGCGCGCATTCCGTGCGCTCTTAGGTAGGAACGCCACCCGCCCAGCGTAACCGCCGGCCGGGGTGCTCACAAGATGTTGAACGGATTTGCTGCCGCGAAGGGCTGCCGCCCCGCGGCGTGCCGGCGCCCGGCGCGATGCGTCGGCGGGCCCGCGGTCAGCAGACCCCGAGCGCCTTCGCCAGCCAGACCAGACCGAGGCCCAGCGCCATCGCCCCGAGGCCGATGGCCCGCCGCCGCTCGCGCGAGAGAGAAGCGATCAGCGCCACCACCTCTTCGAGGCGCGAAGGGGCCAGCGCGATGGCCAGCCCCTCGATCACCAGCACAAGGCCGAGGCCGAGCGCGATCCAGCCCATTACTGCGCCGCCGCCCCCGTCTCGGACTTGAGGTAGTTGAAGAACTCGCTGTCGGGCGAAATCACCATGGTGGTGTTGTCGCCCTTCAGGCTTTCCTCATAGGCCTTCAGCGAGCGGTAGAAGGCGAAGAACTCCGGGTCGCGCCCGAAAGCCTCGGCAAAGATCGCGTTGCGCCGGGCGTCGGCCTCACCGCGAATGATCTCGGCCTGTTTCTGCGCCGCCGAGGTGGTCTCGACCACCGTCCGGTCGGCCTGGGCGCGCACCCGCTGGGCCGCTTCCTTGCCGCGGGCGATCTCGTCGGCCGCCTCGCGCTCGCGCTCGGCGCGCATCCGCTCGAAGGTGGCGGCGAGGTTCTGCTCGGGCAGGTCGGCGCGCTTGATGCGCACGTCGATGATCTCGACCCCGAGCGCCTGCGCCTCGTCGCGGCTCTTGTCGCGGATCTGGCTCATCAGCGTCGCCCGGTCGGCCGAAAGGATGGCGCCGCTGTCGACCCGGCCCAGCACCTCGCGCAGCTGCGCGTTGAGAATGCGCATCAGGCGCAGGCGGGCGCCGGCAATGCCGCTCGCGCCCACCGCCTTGCGAAACTGCGTCGCGTCGGCAATGCGCCAGCGCGCGAAGGCGTCGACCACCAGCCGGCGATCGTCGGCGGGGGTCACCTCCAGAGGCTGCGTGTCGAGCGGCAGGATCCGGTCGTCATACTTGGCGATCTCGTGCAGGAAGGGCACCTTGAAATAGAGCCCCGGCTCGTTGACCTCGAGCGTCACCTCGCCGAACCACAGGCGCAGGGCCTTTTCGCGTTCGTCGACGATGTAGAAGCTGTTGAGCGCGGCAATCACCGCCAGCGCAAGAACGCCGATGAGTATCTGGCTGCGTCGCATCAGTTGGACCCTCCGGTGCTGCTCGTGCTGCTGCTCGCCCGGGCCGATGCCGGCGCCGCGCCGCTGCGCAATTCGTTCAGCGGCAGGTAGGGCACCACGCCCGAGGCGCCGCCGGCGCTGTCGTCGATGATGACCTTCTGGACGCCGCCCAGCACCCGCTCCATCGTCTCGAGATAGAGGCGCTGGCGCGTGACCTCGCGGGCCTTCACGTATTCGTCATGCACGGCGATGAAGCGCGCCGCCTCGCCCTCGGCCTCGTTGACCACCTGCGCGCGATAGGCCTCGGCCTCCTCGAGCAGCTGGGCGGCCTTGCCGCGGGCCCCGGCGATGACCTTGTTGGCATAGGCATCGGCCTGTTTCTGCAGCGTGTCGCGGGTCTGTTCGGCCGCCTGAACCTGCCGGAAACTGTCGATCACCTCGGCGGGCGGGTCGGCCTTGTCGAAGTTCACGCGCACGATGTTGACGCCCGAATCGTAGCTTTCGAGCGTCTGCTGGATCAGCGCCTCGAGCTCCTGGGCAATGGCGCCACGGTCGCGGTTGAGCACCGGCGCCAGTTCCGAGCGGCCGATGATCTCGCGCATCGCCGATTCGCTCACCGCGGTGATGGTCTCGACCGGATCGGCGATGTTGAAGACGAATTTCTCGATGTCGCCGATGTTCCAGACCACCTGGAAATCGATGTCGACGATGTTCTCGTCGCCGGTCAGCATCAGCCCCTGCTCGAGGCCGGTGCCGATGTCGATCGTGTTCTCGCGCGTCACCGGGTAGATCTCGTAGGTCACGAAGGGCCACGGGGCGAAGTTGAGGCCCTCGGTGCCGACCTGGTAGCGCTTGCCGAACAGCAGCTCGACCGATTGCTCGGACGTATCGACCCGGTAGAACGAGGCGAAGAGCCAGAGCACCACCGGCGCCAGCAGGCCGAGAACGATGCTCCCGCGCCCGATGTGCGGCAGGCCGCCGCCGGAGCCGCCAGATCCGCCGCCGCCGCGCCGTCCGGCGCCGCCGCGCCCGCCCATCAGCACGCGCAGCTGCTCCTGCCCCTTGCGCACGAGATCGTCGATCTCGGGGATCTGCGGCCCGTCGCCGCCCGCCGGCGGGCGCCGTCCGCCCCTGTCGTCGCCGTCCGAACCGGGGCGCTTGCCGCCTCCCCCGCCCCAGGGGCCGCCATTGTCGCTGGCCATATGGTCGCTTCCTCTCTTCTTTTTCTTTCGCGAAGCCTTCGGGAGCACTTGGCCACCCGGGCCCCGGTTTTCAACCCGGTGCGCGCGCTCAATGGCTGCGCACCGGCTCCTTCATCAGCACGATCTCCTCGGCCATCGTCGGATGGACGGCCACGGTGCGATCGAAATCTTCCTTGGTGGCGCCCATCTTGATCGCCACCGCCGCCAGCTGGATCATCTCGCCGGCGCCGTCGGCCACGATATGGCAGCCGAGCACCTTGCGCGTGGCCTGGCTGACGATCAGCTTGAACAATACCCGCTCTTCGCGGTCGATGAAACTCTTCTGCATCGGTCGGAACTCGGCGCAATAGACGTCGATGCGTTCCTGCTCGCGGGCCTGTTCCTCGGTAAGCCCGACAGACCCGTATTCGGGCGTCGTGAACACCGCCGAGGGCACCAGCTCATGGTCGGGCTTCGTCGGGTTGCCCTTGAACACGGTTTCGACGAAGGCCATGCCCTCGCGGATGGCCACCGGGGTCAGGGTGATGCGGTTGGTGACGTCGCCGACGGCGTAGATCGAGGGCACCGAGGACTGGCCGTAATCGTCGACCACCACCTCGCCCCAGCGGCCGAGCTTCACCCCCGCCGCCTCGAGGCCGAGGCCCTCGGTGTTGGGGTGGCGGCCGGTGGCATAGAGCACCTGGTCGAACAGCTCGACGCGCCCGTCGGTGCCGTAAACGCGGATCTGCCCGCCCGCGCGTTCCATCCGCTCGACCTCGAGGCCGACGTGCAGGTCAACTCCGTGGCCGCGGATGAGCTCGGCCAGATGCCCGCGCACCTCGTCATCGAAGCCGCGCAGGATCTGGGCGCCCCGATACCACTGCGCCACATGCGCCCCGAGGCCGTTGAAGATGGTGGCGAATTCGCAGGCGATGTAGCCGCCGCCGACGATCAGGATGCGCTCGGGGAAGGTCTCGAGCGAGAACACGTCATTCGAGGTGATGGCAAGCTCGCACCCCTCGAAATGCGGCACGTAAGGCACCCCGCCGGTGGCGATGAGAACGTGTTTCGCCGTCACCTCCTCGCCGGTGGCAAGGGCAACGGTGTGGGCATCCTTCACCGTGGCGCGGGTGTCGTGGATGACGACGCCGGGGCGGGCGAGATTTGTGCGATAGACGTTCTCGAGCCGGTCGAGCTCGGCATGGAGCTTGCCGCGGAAGGTCGGCCAGTCGAACCGGGCGTCGCGGAACTCCCAGCCGAAGCGGCGGGCATCCTCGGCGGCGACGCCGTAATGGCTGGCGAAAACCATCAGCTTTTTCGGCACGCAGCCGCGAATGACGCAGGTGCCGCCCATGCGGCTTTCCTCGGCGAGCCCCACCTTTGCGCCGGTCTCCGCCGCCACCCGCGCGGCGCGCACGCCGCCCGAACCGCCGCCGATGACGAAAAGATCGTAGTCGAATGTGCTCATGGCGCGCTCCCGTCTGCTTCGGCCCGAGGGCCAGAACCCTAGCTAGCGCAGAGCGCGGGCGAAGGCCAGCCGCCGCGTGCGGGCGCGAGCGGACGGTGGTGGCGGCAAGGCGCGCGAGGCCCCGGGAAGGCGGCCGGGGGCGACGGAAATTCTTGGTCGATCTTCGCGCCCGGCCTTCCGCCCGGGCGCCAATCGCGGTATGACCGGCGAGCCGGGCGGCGCGGGGCCGCGGGGGACAGGCGGCAGGAAGGGAGCCACGCCATGAACGCATTCGAACGTCACCTCACGCTCTGGGTTGCGCTGTGCATCATCGCGGGGATCGGCCTCGGGCAGGTCTTTCCGGGGCTCTTTCACGCCATCGGCGGGCTCGAGATCGCCCATGTCAACCTGCCGGTCGCGGTGCTGATCTGGCTGATGATCATTCCGATGCTGCTCAAGATCGACTTCGCGGCGCTCGGCAAGGTTGCGGGCCACTGGCGCGGGGTCGGGGTGACGCTGCTGGTGAACTGGGCGGTCAAGCCCTTCTCGATGGCGCTGCTGGGCTGGCTGTTCGTCGGCTGGCTGTTCCGCCCGTGGCTCCCGGCCGGGCAGATCGACAGCTATATCGCCGGGCTGATCATCCTCGCCGCCGCCCCCTGCACGGCGATGGTCTTCGTGTGGTCGAACCTCTCGGATGGCGAGCCGCATTTCACCCTCAGCCAGGTGGCGCTGAACGACACGATCATGATCGTCGCCTTCGCCCCGATCGTCGCCTTCCTGCTGGGGCTGTCGGCGATCACCGTGCCGTGGGAGACGCTGCTGCTCTCGGTCGGGCTCTACATCGTCGTGCCCGTCGGCCTCGCCCAGGCGATCCGCCGCAACCGCCTGCGCGCCGGGGGCGAGGCGGCGCTGGGGGCGCTGCTCGCCCGCCTCGGGCCGACCTCGGTGGTGGCGCTGCTGGCAACGCTGGTGCTGCTTTTCGGCTTTCAGGGCGAGCAGATCATCGCCCAGCCGCTGATCATCGCCCTTCTCGCGGTGCCGATCCTCATTCAGGTCTATTTCAACGCCGGCCTCGCCTATCTCTTGAACCGGGTCACCGGCGAGGCCCATTGCGTCGCCGCGCCCTCGGCGCTGATCGGAGCGTCGAACTTCTTCGAACTGGCGGTGGCGACGGCCATCAGCCTGTTCGGGTTCACCTCCGGGGCGGCGCTGGCGACGGTCGTCGGGGTGCTGATCGAAGTGCCGGTGATGCTGAGCGTGGTGAAGATCGTGAATGCGACGAAGCCCTGGTACGAGCGCGGCGCGGCCGTGCAACGGCGCGCCCGGGCCGGGGGCAAGACCCGGGGCTGAGCGGGAGGCCTCAGCCGGCCCCGTTCGCCCCTTCCCGGCCCGCCTCGGCAAGCAGGCGCGGCAGGGCGTTCAGGGTTTCGCGCAGCTCCTCGCACAGGCTGTCGGCGGCGGTGCCGGCCACCCAGCGGTTCATGGCGACTTCGAAGGCCGCGCCGATCACCGCCGAAAGCAGCCGGGTTTCGCGGTCATCCTCCGCCCGGCCGAGGCGGCGCGCCAGAAGGCCGCGAAAGGCGTTCTCATAACTGGCGAAAATGCGCTCGCGCACCGCAAGAAGGCGCGGGTTTTCCTCGGCAAGGCGCATGATCATGGCGATCTCTGCGCGGTCGGGGGCGGCGTCTTCGAGATGGGTGGCGATGAGGGCGAGAAAATCGTCGATCAGGCTGCCCCGCCCGGCGGCGAAAGCTTCGGCCTCGGCCCCGTCGAGGGCCATCGGCGGGCGCAGCAGCGCCTCTTCCTTGTATTTGAAATAGTTGAAGAAAGTGCGCAGGCTGATGCCAGCGGCCTCGGCGATCATCTCGACGGTGACCGCCTCGAGCCCGTGGCGCCGCACCAGATCGAGGGCGGCGCGGCGGATGGTTTCGGCGGTGCGCCGTCGGCGCCGGCCGCGCAGATCGGGCCCGGCGCCCAACCCCGCGCCGCCTTCTGCCTTGTCCGCGACCCGTGCCGTCATGAACCGACCCTGTCACCCCCTTGGCACGGCGCCCCAAGCCCCGGAGCATGGGCGGTGCCGAATTTGCCCTTGAGCAAATTGCGCGGGGGCTGTATATGCACGCCACGCAAAATTTGCACGGAATGCAATTACCGGATCGGCCCGCCCCTGTCAAACGGGCCGGCAGACACCAGACGGAGACACGATGATGTCCACCCTCCTGCCCCCGCTCGCCGAACCGATGCCGGCGCGCCGGCGTGGCGCCGGCGTGGCGCGCGCCCGCGCCCTCGCCCTCGCCGTTCTGGCCCTTGCCCTGCCCCTCGTCGCCGCCGCCCCGGCGCCGGCCGCCGAGGCGCCCCGGGTGCGCGTGACCGAGGCCCGCCCGGCGGAGATCGCCATCAACATCCCGGTCACCGGCACGCTGGTCGCGCGCGAGGAGGTGATGGTCAACCCGCGCGTTGCCGGGCGCATCATCATGGCGCTGCACGCCGATGTGGGCGACGCGGTGGACGAGGGCGCCCTGCTCGCCGAGCTTGACCGCGACAGCCTCGAGGTCCAGCTCGCCCAGGCCGAGGCCGAACTGGCGCGGGCCAAGGCGGCGGTGAAACAGGCCGCCTCGCAGGTCGAACTGGCGCAGGCCAATTTCGACAACGCCGCCACCAACTATGAACGCAACCGCAAGCTGCGCGAGAGCGGCACCATCTCGCAGGCCTCCGTCGACCAGAGCGAAACCGCCTATCAGACCGCCCGGGCCTCGCTTTCGGCGGCGCAGGACGGGCTGGCGGTGGCCAATGCGCAGGTGCGGCAGGCCGAGGCACAGCTGCGCATGGCGCGCCTGAACCTCGGCTATACGCGGATCACCGCGCCGGTCGACGGCATCATCGCCGCGCGTAACGCCCGCCTCGGCGCGGTGGCTGTGGCCGGGGCGCAGCCGATGTTCTCGATCATCGCCCATGGCGAGGTCGAGGCCGAGGTCGAGGTGCTCGAAACCGAGGTCGCGCAGGTTTCGCTCGGCGACCGGGTCACCCTCAACATCGCCGGTATCGGCGAGACCGAGGGCAAGGTCCGTCTCGTGCCGCCCTCGGTGGATGCGCGCACGCGGCTGGCCAAATTGCGCATCGCCCTGCCCGGCGTGGACGGGCTGCGCACGGGCAGCTTCGCCCGCGGCCTGATCGAGGCGCGGCGCTACACCGCCCTCACCGTTCCGGTGAGCGCGATCCTCTCCGACGGCGACGGCGATTTCGTGCTGCTGCTCGGCAAGGACGACATTCTCGAGCGCCGCGACGTGAAAGCCGGCGCGGTCTGGGCCGGGCGGCGCGAGATCGTCTCGGGCCTTGACGAGGGGGACCGGGTGGTGCTGCGGGCCGGGCCGTTCTTCCAGAGCGGCGACAAGGTGATCCCGGTGCTCGAGGGCGCCGCCGGCGGGGAGAGCGACCAATGAACTTCGCCACGTGGTCGATCCGCCACCCGATCCCCTCGGTGGCGCTGTTCCTGGTGCTCTGCATCGCCGGTTTCTATTCCTTCACCCGCCTGCCGGTGACCGAGTTTCCGAATGTCGACGTGCCGGTGATCTCGGTGACCATCAGCCAGCCCGGCGCCGCCCCGGCCGAACTCGCCGGCCAGATCATCAAGCCGGTCGAAGATGCGGTGGCCAATATCACCGGCGTCGATCACATCACCTCGCGGGCGACGGATTCGCGCGCCACGGTGATCATCAACTTCACCATCGAAACCCCGACCGACCGGGCGCTGAACGATGTCAAGGACGCGGTCAGCCGGATCCGGCAGGACCTGCCCGAGACGATTTCCGAGCCGATCGTCAAGCGCGAGGAGCTGATCGGCAAGCCGATCCAGATCTATACCGTCGCCGACCCGACCCTGACCATCGAGGGGCTTTCGAAATTCGCCGATGACGTGATCGCCCGGCGGCTGCTCGGGCTGAAGGGCGTTGGCGGGGTGGTGCGCATCGGCGGCGCCGACCGGGTGATCCGCGTCGATCTCGACCCCGACCGCCTGCTCAGCCTCGGCATCACCGCCGCCGACGTCAGCCGCCAGCTGCGCGCCACCAACGCCAACATGGGCGGCGGGCGCGGCGATCTGGCGGGCATCGAATTCTCGCTGCGGGTGCTGGGCGACGCCCCCGACGTGGCGGCGCTGGCGGCCACCCCGATCACCCTGCCGACCGGGCAGAAGCTGCGCCTCGAACAGCTCGGGCGGGTCAGCGACGGCTCGGCCGAGGCGCGCGACTTCGCCACCCTCGACGGGCGCCCGGTGGTCGCGCTGGCGGTCTATCGCGCCTCGGGGGCGAGCGATCTCGACACCGCCGAGCGGGTGAGCGCCGAGCTCGAACGGCTCAGGGCGCGCTACCCCGGGGCGGTGATCGAGAAGATCGACGATTCCACCACCTACACCGCCGGCACCTTCGAAAGCGCCATGCAGACGCTCTACGAGGGGATGGCGCTGGCGGTGCTTGTGGTCTTTGCCTTCCTGCGCAACATGCGCGCCACGATCATCGCGGCGACGGCGCTGCCGCTGTCGATCCTGCCGGCCTTCTTCGGCATGTATGCGCTCGATTTCTCGCTCAACTCCATCAGCCTGCTGGCCATCACCCTCGTGACCGGGATTCTCGTTGACGACGCCATCGTCGAGGTCGAGAACATCGAGCGCCACCTCGCCATGGGCAAGAGCCCGCTCAAGGCCGCCGGCGATGCGGCCACCGAGATCGGGCTGACGGTGATCGCCATCAGCCTGACCATCGTCGCCGTCTTCGCGCCGGTGAGCTTCATGGGCGGGGTGCCGGGGCAGTTCTTCAAGCAGTTCGGCCTGACGGTGGCGATCGCGGCGCTGGCCTCGCTGGCGGTGGCACGCCTGATCACCCCGATGATGGCCGCCTACCTGATGAAACCGGCAAAGGCCCATGCCACCGAGCGGCCCGACAGCCTTGCCATGCGGCTCTACCTGCGGCTCCTGCGCTGGACGCTGCGCCACAAGATCGTCACCCT
>RFKM01000171.1 GCA_003694465.1 Alphaproteobacteria bacterium | reverse complement strand
GTTTCGGTGGTGCTGGCCTTCTACATCGCCGGCGCGGTGCTGCATTTTGCCGTGATCCACCGCTCGTTCGGGCTGCACGGGCGGGGCTTTTTGTGGCCGCTGGCGGCGGCGCTGGCCGTTTCGGTGGCCGTCTGGCTGGCGACGTAAAACGACCGTCTGGCGGGCGATTCAAAGGAAGGTCGCCGGCCTTCGTGGGCCGGCGCCTTGCGTTCATGCGCAGCAGAGACCGCCCGGGCGGTCAGAAGCCCATGCCGATGCCGACCTTCACGTCGGTGCGGCTGGCAAGCCCTGCGGCGAGCGGATCGACCCGGGCGACTTCGCCGCGCAGCCGGTAGTTGCTGCCGAGGTTCATCTCGACGCCGCCGCCGATATCCCAGACCGCGCCGCCGGTGGCGGTTTCGGCCCCGACGCCCGCCTTGCCGTAGACGAGAACATTGTCCGAGGCGGCATAGCCGGCGCGCCCGTTCACGGTCGCGGTGACGACGTTGCTGCCCCAGACCGCGGCACTGTCATATTCTACTTCCCCCTCGACGCCGGCGACCATCCCGCCGCCGGTTTCGAAATTGTAACCGGCATAGGCGCCGAAGGCGATGTCGACCGGGGTCGGTGCGGCGGGGTTGTCGCGCCCGAAGATGCCGGCATAGGCGCCGTCAAACCCCTGCGCCGATGCCGCGCCGGCGGCAAACCCCAAGGCGCCAGCCGCGACGACGGCCATGATGAAACGAAATTGCATGTCCTGCTCCTTCCAGTATCCCAGTATCGGCGCAAGGCTTTTTGTATTTTGCCGCGCCATTGGATGAAGGAAAGGTTAGCGCAAGGGCGAATCGCTTTCCACCCTTCTTTCCTCCGCACGCTAGAAATGATGCCGAGAGTCAACACTATCCTTGATCCATGCCGAAATTGTGGGGCCACGTGTTGCGCCCGGCTGCGGCAATTGGCCCGCGCCGGGCGGCAAACATTTGCGTGTGCGGGGCGCGGGCGATATTGGCGGGCCCGAAGAATGGCTCTATGGTCGCGCCATGATCAACGAACTCGGACATTTCGCGCTGATCCTGGCGCTCGGCGTGGCTCTCGTGCAGATGGTCGTGCCGCTCATCGGGGCCCAGAAGGGCTGGGGGGGCTGGATGGCCGTCGCCGCCCCGGCCGCGACCCTGCAATTCGTCTTCGTGGCCTTTGCCTTCGGGGTGCTGATCCGGGCCTTCGTGCTTTCGGATTTCTCGCTGCAGCTGGTCTGGCAGAACTCGCACACCGCCAAGCCGATGCTCTACAAGGTGACCGGGGTCTGGGGCAACCACGAGGGCTCGATGCTGCTCTGGGTGCTGATCCTTTCGCTCTTCGGGGCGCTGGCGGCCTGGTTCGGCACCGGCCTGCCGCCGCGGCTGAGGGCCCGGGCGCTGGCGGTGCAGGCGGCGGTGGGGGTGGCCTTCCTGAGCTTCATCCTGTTCACCTCCAACCCCTTCATCCGCCTCGAGACGGTCCCGTTTGACGGCAAGGGCATGAACCCGCTGTTGCAAGACCCGGGGCTGGCCTTCCACCCGCCGTTTCTCTACCTCGGCTATGTCGGGCTCTCGATGTCGTTCTCCTTCGCCATCGCCGCGCTCATCGAGGGGCGGATCGACGCCGCCTGGGCGCGGTGGGTGCGGCCCTGGACGCTGGCGGCCTGGATCTTCCTGACCATCGGGATCGGCCTGGGCTCGTGGTGGGCCTATTACGAACTGGGCTGGGGCGGGTTCTGGTTCTGGGATCCGGTCGAGAACGCCTCGTTCATGCCCTGGCTCTTTGCCGCGGCGCTGCTGCACTCGGCGATCGTGGTCGAAAAGCGCGAGGCGCTGAAGAGCTGGACGATCCTTCTGGCGATCATCGCCTTCGGCTTCTCGCTGATCGGCACCTTCCTTGTGCGTTCGGGGATCATCACCTCGGTGCATGCCTTCGCCACCGACCCGACGCGCGGCGTCTACGTGCTGGGCATCCTCGCCGTCTTCATCGGCGGGGCGCTGACGCTCTTTGCCGCCCGCTCGCCGGCGATGGAGGCGCGCGGCGTCTTTGCCCCGGTCAGCCGGGAATCGGCGCTGGTGGCCAACAACGTGCTGCTGGCGGTCTCGGCCTTCGTGGTGTTCATCGGCACGATCTGGCCGCTGGCGGCGGAATTCTTCTTCGGACGCAAGCTCTCGGTCGGGGCGCCCTTCTTCGAGGCGGCCTTCACCCCGTTCATGGTGGTGCTGGCGATCATCCTGCCGGTGGGGGCGATGCTGCCGTGGAAACGCGCGGTGCTGGGGCGGGTGCTGCGCCCGCTGGTGCCGGCGATGGTGCTGGCGGTGCTGGTGGCGCTGCTGGCCTGGAGCCTGCAGACACAGCGGACCATTCTTGGCCCGGTCGGCTTCCTGCTCGGAACCTGGCTGGTGGCCGGGGCCGGGGTTGACCTGATGTCGCGCACTGGCCGGGGGGCGCTCGGCGCGCGCCTTGCCCGCCTCGTGCGCCTGCCGCGGGCCGACTGGGGGCGGGTGGCCGCCCATGCCGGCCTCGGGGTGGTGATGGCGGCGATCTCCGGGCTGATGGCGTGGAAGGTCGAGGACATCCGCGTCGCCCATGTCGGCGAGAGCTTCGAGGTGGCCGGCTACACGCTGACCCTCGAGGAGGTGACGCGCGAGCAGGGGCCGAACTACAGCTCGACCATGGGCCATGTGCGCCTGATGCGCGACGGGCGGGAGATTGCCCTGCTTCAGCCCGAAAAGCGGGTCTATCCGGTGCAGGCCATGCCCACCACCGAGGCGGCCATCGCTCCGGGTCTGTGGCGCGACGTCTACGTGGTCATCGGCGATCCGCAAGACAATGGCGGCTGGGCGCTGCGCACCTTCATCAAGCCCTTTGCCGACTGGCTCTGGGGCGGAATCCTGCTGATGGGGCTGGGC
>RFKM01000025.1 GCA_003694465.1 Alphaproteobacteria bacterium | reverse complement strand
GCCCGATCAGCCCGCCCTGCGCGACGAAGACCATGACCACGAAACCGCGCGAGGCGCCCATGGCGCGCATGATCCCGATCTCGGAGCGGCGCCGGTAGGTTGAGAGCAAGAGCGCGCTGGCAACACCGATCACGATGGTGACGAGCGCAAAGCTCTTGATGATCGTGCCCGAGCGCGCCTGTGCATCGAGCCCCGACAGAAGCTGGGCATTGGTTGCCGTCCACGGCGTGGCCTCCAGCCCCGTCGCCGGTCCGAGCAGAGCGGCAAATTCCGGCGCCGCCCACAGATCGTCAAGCTTCAGCTCGATCCGGTTCACCCCCTGCGGCACGCCAAGCAGCCCGCGGGCCGACTTGAGGTTGACGTAAACCGTGCGCTCGTCCAGCGCATCGAAGCCGAAGGAATAGACCCCGGCAATGGTCAGCGAGGCATTGACCCCCTGATCGGAGCGCAGCCGCAGCTGCTGCCCGGCGGCGAGGCCGAGGGAGTCGGCCAGTTTCTTGCCGATGAGCACCGTGCCGGAGGGCAGGAAGGCGTTGCCGCCGACGAGATGCCCGGCAATGTCGGCAATTGCCGATACCGAGCCGGGCTCGACCCCGACGATCGACACCGGCTTGATCTGGGCGCCCCGCGTGGCAAAGCCGTTGCCGACGATCTCGGGCGAGATCGCGGCGACGCCCTCGAAATCGTCGATCACCCGGGCCAGCGCGCCGGCATTGCGCACCAGCTGCGCCCGGCTTGATGACGATTGCGCGGCGATGAGCGCGCCGGTGCCCGGATCATAGAGAACCTTCGGCTTCAGATCGGGCACGACGAGGGTGACATGGGCGACGTTGCCCACCGTGCGCTCGGTCAGCAGCACCGCCAGCCCGCCAATGAGCGCGCTCATGAAAACGAAGACGAACACCCCGAGCGCCACGCCGACGATCAGCAGCCAGCTCTGCGCCGGGTTCGACGTCAGGTAGCGCCAGGCGATCTTGATCCGGTAGCGCATGGTCAGTCCGCCGCCACGACGAGGGCACCCGGGGCGATGTCTTGCGGTGCAAGAATGAGACCGTCGCCGGCGGCCAGACCTTCGGTCACGATCAGCCGCTGCGAGGGCCAGTCGCGCAGCTTGATGGCGCGCTCCACGGCCCGGCCGCCCTCGATGACCATCACCTTCGGCGCCTTGTCGAGATCGAGAACGGCGCTGCGCGGCACGGTGATCACGTTGTCGAAGCGTTCGACCACGATGTTGACCGTCACCGTCAGGCCCGATGGCATCTGCACCTCGGGCGGCGCATCGAGCGTCAGGCGCACCATCCGGCTGCCGGTCAGCGGATCGACCGTCGGCGCCACGAAATCGACATGCGCGCTCATCCGGGCCTCGCTCCCGATCGGGGCAATGCGCGCCTCGAGCCCCGGGTGCAGGCGCACGCCATAGGCTTCATCGACATCGGCCTCGACCATCGGCGCGTGGAGATCGCCCACCGTCACCAGAACGTTGGAACTGCCCACCACCTGCCCGACCTCGGCATCGACCGAGAGCACGGTCCCCGCCGAGGGCGAGGTGATGCGGTAGAGCGACAATTGCTGGCGGGCCTGCGCCAGCGCCGCTTCGAGCTGCGCCACCTGCGACGTGGCGGCGCGCCATGCAAACTCGGCGTTCTCGCGGGTCTGCGCAGAGATCGTGCCGGAGAGCGCCTTCGCCCGCTCCCATGCCCGCGCCTTGGCCTCGAGATCGACCCGCGCGGCGGCGAGCGTTGCCTCGGCCTGGGTCACCGCCTGCCGGGCGATGGTGTCGTCCAGCCGCACCAGAAGCTGGCCCTTGGCGACCTCGTCGCCCTCCTCGACCGCCACCTCGATCACCTGCCCGAGCACCGGCGCGCCGATCTTGTCGGTCCGCCCGGGCTTGAGCTGGCCGTTCACCGCCAGAACCTGCGCCGCGGGTCCGGCGGCGAGCGTCTCGACGCGCACCGGCGTTGGCTGCGCCCTGCGCTCGGTCAGCCACCACCATCCGCCCGCCGCGGCTGCGAGGGCGAGGACAAGAAGGAGGAAGCGGGTAGAACGGCGGGCCGTACGGGTTTCGGTCATGAATATCGGGCCTTTGCTTGCCCGGAAGGGCGGCTTTTTTCGTTGTGCAATGGGGTTACGATTATCGCCGGTCTCTGGATCACCGCAAGCCGCCGCAGACAAGGCGATGGCGCACATTTCGCCGCTTTACGAGGCGGAGGATGCCTGTCTCGCGGTCAGATGCGAAACAGCGGCTGCAGCAGACGCGGCACAAGGGCGCGAAACCTCAGCGGCGCGTCGGTTGCGGCAAGGGCGATGCAAGGCGCCTCGGGGCCGGCGATCGGCGTATGCTCGAGGCTGTCGTCGGCCACCTCGACATCGCCCACGCCGTAATGCCCCGTCTCGTCGCCGAAGCTGCCTTGCAGCACCATGGTCAGCTCGAGCCCGCCATGCCCATGATCGGGCACCGCCGCCCCGGGCGGGATGTAGAGCAGGCGCAAGGACCCCTCGTCGCCCGACGCAAGGATCGTCTGGCGGATACCGGCGCCGAGCGGTTTCCAGCGCGGCGCGCGGCCCTTGAGCGCCGCCATGACCGGGCCGGGATAGATCCCGTGGCCCTCGGGCGCGGGCGCCTCGGGCGCCTCTAGCGCGTCATCGAGCCGGGCCAGAACGGCTGCGCGCAGGCGGGCCTCGTCGCCCCCCACCGGGTTGAGGTTTTCGAGCACCGCACCTCCCGCAATCTCTTCGGCTTCGAGTCGGGCGCGGCATTCGTCGCAGACCGAGACATGGGCGGCCACCACGGTGGCGAAACTCGCCGGCAGGCTTCCCGCGGCATAGGCGCGCATCAGCCGCGCCGGGATATGGTGGGAGATGCTCATTGGGCCCTCAAGTCTTTCAGATTGTTCCGCAGCCGCGCGATCGCGAGCCGCAGGCGGGATTTGACGGTGCCCAGCGGCAGGCCGGTATCATCGCTGATTTCCTGGTGGGTCAACTCGCCCATGTAGGCCATTTCCACCATCCGGCGCTGCTCGGGGGAGAGGTCTTGCAGGGCAGCGCGCAGGCGCGTGGCCTCGCCTTGCAGGGCGACCACCTCGCTGGCATCGGGCGCGGGCGGGTCTTCCACTTTCAGCGCCTCGGGCATGGGCCGCGCGCTCTTGCGGATCACGTCGACATGCCGGTTTCGGGCAATGCGATAGATCCATGCCGAGGCCGAGGCGCGGCTTTCGTCGAATTGCGCTGCCTTCTGCCAGACGCGCAGCATCGCGTCCTGAATCACGTCGTCGGCCGCCGCCCCGGTGCAGTTCTGCCGCGCCAGCATGGCCCTGAGGCGCGGGGCGTAGAAATCGAACAGCCGGGCGAAGGCCGCGCGGTCGCGCCCGTCGCGCACGGCGATGAGCCACGCGGTTGGGTCATCGGGCATCTCACGGCCCGACGCCGGGCTTTCGCTCATCGGCACTTTCCTCGCGACGTGCGGCGCGGGTGCGCGGCGCGTGACGCGCGCCCGGGGCGCCTCGGTGATGGATTCGGCTTCGATCATGCACAGGTTACGCCGGGCGGCAAACGGCAGATCACCCCGGCCCGAAACTTTTTGCCGCCTGCAAAGTGATCCAGCGCTTCGCACCCGGCGTAACCCTTGCAATCAGCCAGACGGAGATCCCATGCCCCTAGACGCCTCGCGCCCTTCCCCCTCTCGCATCGCCATCGTCGGCAGCGGCATTGCCGGGCTCTCGGCCGCGCTCGATCTCGCCCCGCATGCCCGCGTGACCCTCTACGAGGCCGCCGGCCGCCTTGGCGGGCACGCCCGAACGGTGCTCGCCGGCAAAAACGGCGATCAGCCTGTCGATACCGGCTTCATCGTGTTCAACTACGCCAATTACCCGCACCTTGCGCGCCTCTTTCACGACCTCGACGTGCCGGTCGAGAAAAGCAACATGAGCTTTGGCGTCAGCATCGACGGCGGGCGCTTCGAATATGCCCTGCGCTCGCTGGGCAGCCTCTTTGCCCAGCGCCGCAACATGGCTGATCCGCGGTTTCTGCGCATGCTGGCCGACATCGCCCGCTTCAATGCCCGGGCCGAGGCGGCGGTGCGTGACGACAGCATGACGCTCGATGAACTGCTCGACGAACTGCGCATGGGCGCGTGGTTCCGCCGCTTCTACCTGCGCCCGCTCACCGGCGCGATCTGGTCGACGCCCGAAGCCCGCATGGGCGCCTTTCCGGCCCGCGCGCTGGTGGCGTTCATGCGCAATCATGCGCTGATGAGCGCCGGCGGGCATCACCAGTGGTTCACGGTTTCGGGCGGCTCGCGCGAATACGTCTCCCGGATCGAGGCGCGGCTGCGCGAGCAGGGGGTTACCATCCGCCTCAAGACCCCGGTGCGCGCCATTGAGCGCGAAGGTGGCAAGGTCACGCTGCACACGCCGGGGGCGGCGCCGGAGGCGTTCGACGAGGTCATCCTCGCCACCCACCCCGACCAGGCGCTGGCGATGCTGGCCACCCCGAGCCGCGCCGAACGGCGGGCGCTGTCGGCGATCGGCTTTCAGGACAACCACGCGGTGCTGCACGCCGACGCCAGCCTCATGCCGCGCCGGCGCGCGGTGTGGTCGTCGTGGGTCTACCAGTCCGACAGCCGGGCGGCGGAGCGCCGCCTTGGCGTCACCTACTGGATGAACCGGCTGCAGAACATTCCCGATGACGACCCGCTTTTCGTCACGCTCAACCCGACGCGCCCCCCGAACGCGGCGGCGATCTACGACCAGCACAGCTTCCGGCACCCGGTCTTCGATGCCGGGGCGTTCGCCGCGCAAAAAGAGATTTCCGCCCTGCAGGGCACGCGCAACACGTGGTTTGCCGGGGCGTGGCTGCGCAACGGCTTTCATGAAGACGGGATTGCCACCGCGCGCCGTGTGACGCGCCGCTTGCGCGCCGAAATCGCCCATGCCCGCCCGGACATTGCCCGCCCGGACGAGCCGAGGCAGGTCGCATGAACGCGCCGATGTGGATGGCCGGGCGCACCGGCCACGCGCGCCGGGGGGCGCTGGAACACCGGTTTTCCTACGGCGTCGATTACGTCTGGCTCGACCCGGAGGCCCCCGGCCCCTTCCCGGCCCTTTTCGGGCGCAACCGTTTCAACCTCGCCGCGATCCATGACCGCGATCACGGCTTCGGCGCCGCGCGCGGCGCCAAATGGGCGCGCAAGGCGGCGTCTGAGATGGGGTTCGGCGATGCCGCCCACGCGCCCCTGCGCCTGCTCACCGCGCCGCGCCTTCTGGGCCTTGGGTTCAACCCGGTGAGCTTCTGGGTCTTTCTGGGCGAAGGCGGGCGTCCGGCGGCTGCCATCGCCGAGGTCAACAACACCTTCGGCGACCGCCATGCCTATTTCTGCCACGCCCCCGGATTTGCCCCCCTGACCGCCGAGGTCGAACCCGTGGTGCAAAAGGTCTTTCACGTCTCGCCCTTTCAGGACGTGGCCGGGAGCTATGCCTTTCGCTTCGATCTGCGCGAAGATCGCATCGCCATCCGCATCGAGCACCGCAACGGCGCCGGCGGCCTCGTCGCCACGCTCGCCGGTCCGCTCGCGCCGATGACCAACCGCGCCATCCTGCGCGCGCTTCTGCGCCAGCCCTTCGCGCCCATGCGCACGCTGGCGCTCATCCACTGGCAGGCGCTCAAATTGTGGCGCCGCGGCGCGCCGTTTCGCCGCCGCCCCAGCCCCCCGCATCAGGAGATCAGCCAATGAGCCTTTTCGACAACTCCGCCCGCCGCGCCTTCCTTTCGGCCTGCGAAAACATCCGCCACGGCAGCCTGACGCTGATCACCCCCGAGGGCAGCCGCCATCGCTTTGGCGCCGGAAGCCCCGAGGCCGAGGTTCACCTGCGCGACTGGGCGGCGCTTTCGATGGTGGCCACGCGGGGCGATGTGGGCCTTGGCGAAGCCTACGTGCAGGGCCTGTGGGAGACCCCCTCGATCGAGGCGGTGCTGCGCGTGGCCGCCCTCAATCTCGATACCCTTGCCGATGCGGCCCGCCCCGGCCTTGCGGCCCGGATCGGCTTTCGCCTTGCCGACCGTGTGCTCCACCGCAATTCGCGCCGGGGAGCGGCGCGCAACATCCGCGCTCATTACGATGTCGGCAACGAGTTCTACCTGCTCTGGCTCGACCGCTCGATGACCTATTCGGCGGCGATTTTCGATGAAGGGGACGACCTTGAAACCGCGCAGGCCCGCAAATACGGCCGCCTGCTTTCGCGCCTGACGCCGGGCGAGCGGGTTCTGGAGGTCGGTTGCGGCTGGGGCGGATTTGCCGAGGCCGCGGCCGAGGCGGGGCGCGAGGTGACGGCGATCACGATCTCGCCGGCGCAAAAGGCCTGGGCCGACGCCCGGCTCGACGGGCGCGCCGAGATCCGGCTTCAGGACTACCGCGCGACAGAGGGAACGTATGACAACATCGTGTCGATCGAGATGATCGAGGCGGTGGGCGAGCGCTATTGGCCCGCCTATTTCGCCACCCTCAAGGCGCGGCTTGCCGAGGGTGGGCGGGCCATGATCCAGGCGATCACCGTGCCCGATCAAAACTTCGCCGGCTACCGGCAGCGTTCCGACTACATTCGCCAGCACGTTTTCCCCGGCGGCATGCTGATCTCGCAAGGAAAGATCGCCGAGGAAGCCGCGCGCGCCGGGCTCGCGGTGCGCGAGAGCTTTGCCTTCGGGGCCGATTACGCCCGCACGCTGCGCATCTGGTCCGACCGGCTGCGCGCCGTGCAGACGAAAGTCCGTAAGCTCGGTTACGACGAACCCTTCCTGCGCGGCTGGTTCTATTACCTCGAAAGCTGCGCCGCCGCCTTTGCCACCGGGCGCACCGATGTCGTGCAGGTCGAGCTCGGCCATGCCTGACAGCCCTCCCCTGCCCCGAAGACCTGGAAACACGCCCCGATGAGGACCAAAACCATGACCGCCCTGAGCCTTTTCCTTTTGCTGATCGTTGCCGCCCTTGCCGCGCAGCACGCCTTTTTCAGCTTCTCCGCCCAGCGCCCCGCGACCTACGCCACGACCACGCCCGCCTTCGACATCCGCGAGCGCCTGTCCGGGCCGCTGGTTTCGGAAGGCATTGTTTTCGGGCCGACCGGGCGCGTGTCGCAGCGCTTCGTGGCCGAGATGAACGGCAGCTGGGACGGGGCGACGGGCCGGCTGACCGAGGCCTTCCGCTATTCGAACGGGACGGTTCAAAACCGCGAATGGACCCTGCATCTTGGCAATGACGGCCAGATCCGCGCCACCGCTCCCGATATCGTCGGCGAGGCGCGCGGCTGGCAATCGGGCGCCACGGTGCAACTGCGCTATCGGCTGCGCCTGCCCGAAAGCGCCGGCGGCCATGTGCTCGATGTCATCGACTGGCTCTACCTTACCGAGGATGGGGTGATCCTCAACAAGTCGGAAATGCGCAAGTTCGGCATCAAGGTCGCCGAGCTTGTTGCCACCATGCGCCCGGCGCCCGCCGATGCGCGCTGACCCGATAACCGGCCGGCGCTGGTGGGTCATCGGCGCCTCCGCGGGGCTCGGGCGCGCCATCGCGCTCGAGCTTGCCGCGGGCGGAGCCAGCGTCATCGCCTCGGCCCGAAACGCCCGGGCTCTCGAAGCGCTGGCCCGCGAGGTGCCCGCCATCGCTCCGCTGCCCATGGACGTGACAAGCGATGCCTCGGTCCGGGCAGCCTGCGACGAGGTCGGCGCGCCATACGGCATCATTTACGCCGCCGGGGCCTATGCGCCGATGAGCGCCCGAAACTGGCTTCCCGGACAGGCCGAAACCATGGCCGAAGTCAACTTCGTCGGCGCGCTCAGGGTGCTCTCGCATGTGCTTCCCGAACAGGTTGCGGCGCGCGAAGGCCGGGTGGTTCTGATCGGCTCGCTTGCGGGCTTTCGCGGCCTGCCGGGGGCCATCGGCTATGGCGCGTCGAAAGCCGCGCTCATGCATCTGGCCGAAAACCTGCGCGCCGATCTCGGCGGCACCGGGGTGCGCGCGCAGATCATCAACCCCGGCTTCATCCGCACCCGGCTGACGGCGAAGAACACCTTTGCCATGCCGCAGATCATGGAGCCGGACGCCGCCGCCGGGCGGGTGCTCGCCGCCATTCGCAAGGGGCGCTTTGCCACCAGTTTTCCCGCGCCCTTCGCCTGGATATTCACCATCGGCCGGCACCTGCCGCTGGCGCTCTTCCAGGCCATGTTCGGCCGCGCGCCGGGCTTTCGCGACGGTGCCGGGAACCCGCCCGACAAGGACCCGGCGCCATGACGTCGAACAATCCCCTGCAACGGATCTGACCTTTTTTGCACTGGCGCGTGCCCCTTGCAGTGCGGAAACGGCGGCCGTGCGCCGTGTCGTGGTGCAGGAAGCGACGCGCGAAACCCTTGGCATGGCGCCGCGCGCGTGAGGCAGGTGTGCAGCGCGGCAAGATGAGCGCGGCACGCGCAACCACGGCATAGCCCCCGGCCGGATGGTCTCAAGGCTGGTGTGCACGTTGCGCATCCGGCCGGGATCGGCGATGGCCAGAGGGGATCGAGCGCCCCGGCCCCGCTGGCTTCCGGGCCGGGCAGTGCTTTCGGATTCGGCGGCGTCCGAAAATTCTTGCAAGCGGTTGCAAAAATCTTCATCCTCTCTCCCGTCACACAGATTCGGGAGGGGAAAGGTGCTCAAGGTCGGACTTCTCGGCGCGGGTCGCATCGGCACCGTTCATGCGGGTTCGATCGCCGCGCATCCCGAAAGCGCGCTTGTCGCCGTGTCCGACGCGCTGCCCCGAAACGCCGAAAAGCTCGCCGCCGAATACGGCGCGCAGGCGCGCACCACCGAGGCGATCATCGCCGACCCGGAGATCGATGCCGTTCTCATCGCGACATCGACCGACACCCATGCCGACCTGATCGAGGCGGCAACCGCCGCCGGCAAGGCCGTTTTGTGCGAAAAGCCGGTCGACCTGAACCTGCAGCGGGCGCGGGCCTGCCGGGCGGCGGTCGTGAAGACCGGCAAGCCGGTGATGATCGGGTTGAACCGGCGTTTCGACCGCCATTTCCAGGCGCTGAAGGCGGCGGCCGATGCCGGCGAAATCGGCAAACCCGAGCTTCTGTCGATCACCTCTTTCGATCCGGCGCCGCCCCCCATCGGCTATGTCACCGTGTCGGGCGGGCTGTTCCGGGACATGACGATTCACGATTTCGACATGGCCAATTTCATCATGGGCGATCTGCCGGAAACGATCATCGCCACCGGCAGCGCCCTCGTCGATGCCGAGATCGGGGCGGCGGGCGATGTCGATACCGCCGTCGTCACCCTGCGCTATGGTGACGGCCGGCTCGCGGTGATCCGCAATTCCCGCCGGGCGGCCTATGGCTATGACCAGCGCGTGGAGCTGCTCGGCTCCGAGGGCATGCTTCAGGTCGGAAACGTGCTGGAAAACACGCTCGTGCGCGCCACGGCCGCCGGCGTCACCGGCGCGAAACCGACCCACTTCTTTCTCGAGCGCTACCGCGAGGCCTACGCGGCCGAATGGGCGGCCTTTGTCGAGGCGGTCCGCAGCGAGGGGCCGATGCCCGTCGGCCTCGATGAGGGAATCGCCGCCCTGGCGATGGCCGAGGCAGCGACGCGCTCGGCCGAGGCGGGGGGACGGGCGCAGAATCTGGCGGAGGTGATGTGAGGGACGGATTTCGCCGGCCACATGCCCGGCGAGGAGGAATTCGGCGCAAGCCGGATGAGGCGGCCCGAGGGGCCGCGAAACGGACTTGGATTCCAGGGAGGAAACGATGAAATCCACATTCAAGAAGATCGTTCTGGCAACGGCGATGGCCGCGCTGCCGTTCATGGCGGCAAGCCCGGCCTCGGCAGAGGGCGAGCGCTATGTGCTGGTCAGCCACGCCCCCGACAGCGACAGCTGGTGGAACACCATCAAGAACGGCCTCGCGCTGGCCTGCAAGCAGATGGAGGTGGAGTGCGAATACCGCAACCCGCCCACCGGCGACCTTGCCGACATGGCGCGGATCATCGAGCAGGTGGCGGCCTCGAACCCCGATGGCATCATCACCACCCTGGCCGACCCGGACGTGCTTTCGCCGGCGATCAAGGCGGCGGTCGATTCCGGGATCGACGTGATCATCATCAACTCCGGCACCCCGGAGCAGGCGCGCGAAGTGGGCGCGCTGATGTATGTCGGTCAGCCCGAATATGACGCCGGCTATGCCGCCGGCCTGCGCGCCAAGGGCGACGGCGTGACGAGCTTCCTTTGCGTCAACCACTACATCTCCTCGCCGTCCTCGACGCAGCGCTGCCAGGGCTTCGCCGACGGGCTCGGCGTGCCGCTCGGCGACCAGATGATCGACTCCGGCCAGGACCCGGCGGAAATCAAGAACCGCGTGCTGGCCTATCTGAACGCGCACCCGGACACCGACGCGATTCTCACCCTCGGGCCGACCTCGGCCGATCCGACGATCCAGGCGCTGGAAGAAAACGGCATGGCCGGCGACATCTACTTCGGCACCTTCGACCTCGGCGAGGAAATCGTGAAGGCGATCAAGGCGGGCATCATCCAGTGGGGCATCGACCAGCAGCCCTTCCTGCAGGCCTATCTGCCGGTGATCGTGCTGGCCAACTACGACCGTTTCGGCGTGCTGCCGGGCAACAACATCAACTCCGGCCCGGGCTTCGTGACCAAGGACGGTCTGGCCATGGTCGAAAAATACGCCGGCGAATATCGCTGACGACACCCCAAAGGGCGGCGGAGACCGCCGCCCTTTTCCGCCCCCATCCCGAAGGAAGGCAAAGCCATGTCTGACGCAACGCCACTCGGCGCCGGCGACGAGCGGATCAAGCAACGCTCGCGCCTGCGCGAAGCCCTGATCCGCCCCGAGCTCGGCGGCATCGTGGGCACGATCCTCGTCTTTTCGCTGTTTCTCGTCTTCGCGCACGACAGCGGCATGTTCAGCCCGCAGGGGGTGATGAACTGGAGCCAGGTCTCGGCGCAGTTCATGATCATCGCGGTCGGGGCCTGCCTGTTGATGATCGCCGGCGAATTCGACCTTTCCGTCGGCTCGATGATCGGCTTTGCGGGGATGATGATCGCCATCTTCAGCGTCACCCTTGGCTGGCCGATGTGGCTGGCGATCGTGGTAACCTTCGCGCTGGCCCTCGGCATCGGCGCGCTGAACGGCTTCATCGTGGTGCGCACCGGGCTGCCGAGCTTCATCGTCACGCTGGCCGCGCTCTTCATCCTGCGCGGCTTCACCATCTTCCTGCCGCAGACGATCGAACGCAAGACGATCATCGGCGGGCTGCGCGAGGCCGCGGAAGGCGACTGGCTGGCGCCGCTCTTCGGCGGCAAGATCTTCGCCGGGTTCTTCCAGTGGCTGGGCGACATCGGGCTCATCGAAACCTTTTCGCGCGGCAACCGCGCCGGCCAGCCGGTGGTGGACGGCATTCCGATGCTGATCGTCTGGGCGCTGGCGCTCGTCGTCTTCGGCCATGTGGTTCTGACCAAGACCCGCTTCGGCAACTGGATCTTTGCCTCGGGCGGCGATGCCCAGGCCGCCCGATACACGGGCGTTCCGGTGAACCGGGTGAAAATCCTGATGTTCATGTTCACCGCCTTCGTCGCCACGGTCTTCGCCACCTGCCAGGTGATGGAATTCGGCTCCGCCGGCGCCGACCGGGGCCTGCTGAAGGAATTCGAGGCGATCATCGCCGTGGTCATCGGCGGCGCGCTGCTCACCGGCGGCTATGGGTCGGTGATCGGGGCGGCGCTGGGGGCGCTGATTTTCGGCGTCGTGCAGCAGGGGCTGTTCTTCGCCGGTGTGGAAAGCTCGCTGTTCCGGGTGTTCCTCGGGGTGATCCTGCTCTTCGCGGTCGTCCTCAACACCTACGTCCGGCGCATGATCACGGGGGAGCGGTAAGATGGCGGACACGAAACCCATCGTGGAAATGAAGAACATCGAGAAGCACTTCGGCTCGGTGATCGCCCTCGCCGGCGTCTCGCTCGACATCCATCCGGGCGAGTGCCACTGCCTGCTCGGCGACAACGGCGCCGGCAAGTCGACCTTCATCAAGGCGCTGTCGGGCGTTCATGCGCCGACGGCGGGCGAGATCTTCTACGAAGGCAGGCCGATGCGCTTTGCAAATCCGCGCGATGCCATCGACGCCGGAATTGCCACCGTCTATCAGGATCTGGCCATGATCCCGCTGATGTCGGTGGCGCGCAACTTCTTCATGGGCAACGAGCCCACGCGCAAGGTGGGGCCCTTTCGCTTTTTCGACCATGAGCACGCCAACCGGGTGACGATGGAGGAAATGGCGAAAATGGGCATTTCCCTGCGCAGCCCCGATCAGGCGGTGGGCACGCTTTCGGGCGGCGAGCGGCAGACCGTCGCCATTGCCCGGGCGGTCTATTTCGGGGCGAAGGTGCTGATCCTCGACGAGCCGACCTCGGCGCTCGGGGTGCGCCAGACCTCGAACGTGCTGGCGACCATCGACAAGGTGCGCAAGCAGGGCGTCGCCGTGGTCTTCATCACCCACAACGTGCGCCACGCGCTTGCGGTGGGCGACCGGTTCACCGTGCTCAACCGCGGCAAGACGCTGGGCACGGCACGGCGCGGCGAGATCACGTCGGAAGAACTGCAGGACATGATGGCCGGCGGGCAGGAACTGGCCGAACTCGAGGGCTCGCTCGGCGGCACCGTCTGAAGGCGCCTGCCCGACGGCGGTCGGGCGGCGGGTGGAACAGGAATTCGTCTCGGGAAGGCGCCGGGACAATGGAGGATGACATGACAAGGACAATCCGGCTCACCGCGGCGCAGGCCCTCGTGCGCTATCTGCTCGCGCAGATGAACGAAGACGGCGAGCCCTTCATCGCCGGGGTCTGGGCGATCTTCGGCCATGGCAACGTGGCCGGTCTCGGCGAGGCCCTCTACCCGGTGCGCGAGCGCCTGCCCACATACCGGGGGCACAACGAGCAGACCATGGCCCATGCCGCCATCGCCTATGCCAAGCAGCTGCGGCGCAAGCGCGCGATGGCGGTGACCTCGTCGATCGGCCCGGGGGCGACCAACATGGTCACCGCCGCCGCCCTTGCCCATGTGAACCGCCTGCCCGTCCTGCTGCTTCCGGGCGATGCCTTTGCCTCGCGCGGGCCCGACCCGGTCTTGCAGCAGATCGAGGATTTCGGCGACGGGACCGTTTCGGCCAACGACTGTTTCCGCCCCGTCAGCCGGTATTTCGACCGGATCGGCCGGCCCGAGCACCTGCTGACCGCCCTGCCCCGCGCCTTTCGCACCATGACCGATCCGGCCGATTGCGGCCCGGCGGTTCTGGCCTTCCCGCAGGATGTGCAGGCCGAGGCTTACGACTACCCCGAGAGCTTCTTCGAGCCCCGGGTCTGGCACCGGCGCCGCATCCGCCCGGATACGGGGGAACTGGCCCGCGCGGCCGAAGCGATCAGAGCCGCCAGACAGCCGGTGATCATTGCCGGCGGCGGCGTGCATTACTCCGATGCAACCGAGACGCTTCGCGCCTTCGCCGAACGTCACAACATCCCCGTTGCCGAGACCCAGGCCGGAAAGTCTGCCCTGCCGTGGGACCATCCCCTCAACCTCGGCCCGATCGGGGTGACCGGCGGCGAGCCGGCCAACGGCGTGTGCG
>RFKM01000170.1 GCA_003694465.1 Alphaproteobacteria bacterium | reverse complement strand
CGGCCTTCTCGACGAAGGCGTCGTAGAGCGGCGCGGCGACATAGATCCGCTCGATCCCGCAACCACGGTGGGGCCGATGGCCAATATCCGCTTCGCTCGCGAGGTGCGCGCGCAGGTCGCCGAGGCGATTGCCGCCGGGGCGGTGG
This sequence comes from Alphaproteobacteria bacterium, assembly GCA_003694465.1. GTDB lineage: Bacteria > Pseudomonadota > Alphaproteobacteria > Rhodobacterales > Rhodobacteraceae > RFKM01. The sequence continues at coordinate 7,062 of RFKM01000170.1, read as the reverse complement.
CGCATGTGCCGAGGATGGCCGCCGACGATGGCGAGGGGACCTATGTCACGCCCCAGGTGCTGACAAACGTGACGCACGAGATGCGGCTGATGCGCGACGAGACCTTCGGCCCCGTGGTGGGCATCATGCCCGTGCGGGACGACAAAGAGGCCATCGCCCTGATGAACGACAGCCGCTTCGGGCTGACCGCCTCGATCTGGACGCGGGACGCCCGGGCCGCCGAGGCGATCGGGGCGAGGATCGAGACCGGCACCGTCTTCATGAACCGCTGCGATTATCTCGACCCGGCGCTGTGCTGGACCGGCTGCAAGGACACCGGCTGCGGGCAGGGGTTGTCCCGGCTTGCCTATCTGGCGCTGACGCGGCCGAAATCCTATCACCTGAGGAAATGCTGAGATGACGCCGACCGCCAACTGGTCCTATCCGACCGCCATCCGCTTCGGGGCGGGCCGGATTGCCGAGATCGCCGATGCCTGCCGCGCCGCAGGGATCACCCGCCCGCTTCTTGTCACCGACCGGGGGCTGGCGGGGATGGAGATCACGGCCCGCACGCTGGATCTTCTCGACGAGGGGGGCCTTGGCCGGGCGATGTTCGCAGAGGTCGATCCCAACCCCACGGACGTCAACCTCGAGGCCGGGCTCGAGGCCTATCGCGCCGGCGGGCATGACGGGGTCATCGCCTTCGGCGGCGGCTCGGGGCTCGACCTCGGCAAGATGGTGGCCTTCATGTCGGGCCAGACCCGTCCGCTGTGGGATTTCGAGGATATCGGCGACTGGTGGACGCGCGCCGACCCCGACGGCATCGCCCCCATCGTGGCCGTTCCGACCACCGCCGGCACCGGTTCGGAAGTCGGGCGCGCCAGCGTCATCACCAATTCCGAAACCCATGTGAAGAAGATCATCTTCCATCCGAAGGTCATGCCCCGGGTGGTCATCGCCGACCCGGAACTGACCGTCGGCATGCCCCCGGTGATCACCGCCGGAACCGGGCTCGACGCCCTCGCCCATTGCCTCGAGGCCTATTCCTCGCCCTTCTTCCACCCGATGAGCCAGGGCATCGCCCTCGAAGGCATGCGCCTCGTCTTCGAGAACCTGCCGCGCGCCTATGCCAACGGGTCCGACATCGAGGCCCGGGGCAAGATGCTGGTGGCCGCGGCGATGGGGGCGGTGGCCTTCCAGAAGGGTCTCGGGGCGATGCACGCCATGGCGCACCCGATCGGGGCGATCTACAACACCCACCACGGCATGACCAACGCGGTGGTGATGCCCGAGGTGCTGAAGATGAACCGCCCCGCCATCGAGGACCGGATCGCCGATGCCGCCGCCTACCTCGGCTGGGAGCGCTCCTTCGATGCCTTCTTCGCCGAGGTGATGACCCTTCGCACCGAGCTGAAGGTGCCCGCGAAGCTGCGCGAAATGGGCGTGGGCGACGACCGCATCGACGATCTGGTGCGCATGGCGCTGGAAGATCCGAGCGCCGGCGGCAACCCGGTGAAGATGACCGAGGAAAACACCCGCGCCCTGTTCGAGGCCTGCATCTGAGGCCCGGCCGGCGCGCCGGGGGCGCTGCCCGCCCCCGCCCCGGCCATGCGGTCATCTTCGTGCCGCCCCCATGGCGGGCCGGCCTCGGTGCCTTTCCGCCGGGAGGGCGCCGCGGCCCTTGCCGATCGGCCGGGCAGGTGTAACCTGCGCCCGACCGACCCGGCCCGGAGAGCCCCATGAAAGCCATCGTCAACCGCCGCCGCCTGCTGCGCGGCATGGCCGCCAGCCTCGGGCTGCCGGCGCTCATCGGCCGCGCCGCCGCCAGCGTCGGGGTGCGCAAGCCCAACATCCTGTTCATCTCGATCGACGATCTCAACGATTTCATCGCGCCCTTCTCGCAGCCCGCCGATCCGCAGCTCGGCTATCCCGGCGTGCACACGCCCAACATCGCGCGCCTCGCCGCCATGGGCACGCTGTTCACCCGCGCCTACAGCCATGTGCCCGCCTGCTCGCCCAGCCGCACCGCAACGCTGCTCGGCGCCACCGCCGACCGCACCGGCATCTATTTCAACACCCAGTCCTGGCAGGACAACGCCCTCGGCGGCGCCGACAGCCTCATCGGCCATTTCCGCCGCGCCGGCTGGAGCACCGCGGGCGCGGGCAAGATCTTCCACCGCTTCGACAAGGACCTGCGCCCCTCGGACTGGGACGAATACTGGATGCCCGAGCGCTATGACGACTCCTATTCCCACAGCTCCCGGCCCGAGCTTTCGGAACTCGCCCGCGCCAAGCCGGGCCACGGCAAGATCGACTTCGGCATCGGCGACGGCGAGGGGATGCGCGCCGACACCGCCGTTGCCGACTGGGCCGCCGGCGACATCGGGCGCTATTTCGCCGCCGGCGGGCGCTTTCAGGCAGTGGGCTTTTTCCGCCCGCATCTGCCCTGGATCGTCGGCAAGGAGTTCTTCGACCTCTACCCGCCCGAGAGCCTGCAGATTCCGCCGGGGTTCCTGCCGGGGGCAAATTCGTTCAACGACAATGCCGCCGATATCGACGACCTGCCGCCGCTGGCGCGCAAGCTCATCCAGGCCTCGGTGGGCAAGCGCCTCAACCGCACCGGCGAATACTGGGATTTCCTGCGCGCCTATCTTGCCTCGATCAGCTTTACCGATTCACGCCTCGGACGGGTGCTCGATGCCCTCGAAGCCAGTGGCGAAAAGCACAATACCTACATCGTGCTCTGGTCCGACCACGGCTGGATGCTGGGCGAGAAGCTGAGCTTTCGCAAGTTCACGCTGTGGGAACGGGCGCTGCGCGTGCCGCTGATCATCGCCGGGCCGGGCATCCGGCAGCAGGTCGTCGACCAGCCGGTGAGCCTCGTCGACATCTTCCCCACGCTCACGGCGCTGGCCGGCCTCGACCGCCCCGAATGGTGCAATGGGCAAGACCTTTCCGCCCTGCTCACCACCGGCACACCGCTCGAAAACCCGGCGGCGATCTCCATCTACGGCCTCGAGAGGAAGAAGATCGAAAATTCGCGGATCTTCGCCAAGGTCCAGACGAGCCGCTGGAACTATGCCCGCTACGGCGAAGGCCAGGCCGAGCTTTACGATCACGCCTCCGACCCGCACGAATGGACCAACCTGTTCGGCACCCGGCCCGAGTTTTCGCCCGGCGCGCCGCTGATCGAGAACATGAACCGGCGAATCGGCTGGTGGCCAAACGATTACATCCGCCCCATCAGGCGCGCGAAACGAAAGGCCTCCGGGGCGGGGGCCCGCAGCGATGGCTGACGCTCCATCGCCCCGGGCACACCGGCCAATCGCTGGCGGGCGGGGCGGCAAGGGTGTATCCTGTCGCCAATGGCAACGATCCGGCCGGAAGGTCGGGCAAAATCGCAGCTTGACCGCGTGGCCGGGCATGTGTTGAAGCAGGCCGGATGGAACGCAAGCGCAATATCGACGAACTGCTGGAAGAACTCGGGGCGCAGGCGCCCGAGGGCTATTACATTTCGCTGCACCTGCGCTTCGCCTCGCCGCTGATGACCTACCAGACCTACAACCAGGCCTGGATCGACCACTACACGCGCCATTCATACCTGCTGCGCGATCCGCTCGTGGCCTGGGGCGTCTCGCGCACAGGCACCACCCGCTGGAGCGAGCTCGACCTGCCCGACCCCTTCGGGATTTTCGCCGAAGCGGCCGAATACGGGCTGCGCTATGGCATGTCGGTGGCCTGCGGGCCGACCACCTCGCGCACCATCGCCTCGCTCGCCCGCGCCGACCGCGAATTCTCCGACGAGGAGATCGAGACGGTGCGCGCCATCGTCGAAGCGCTCCACGCGGCTACCGAACCCCCCGCCGCCCTCACCCCGGCCGAGGCGGAGGCGCTGCGCATCGTCGCCTCGGGCGAGCGTTACGCGGCCGGCGCGGCCCGGCTCGGCATTTCCGAATCGGCCTTCAAGGCGCGCCTCAAGTCGGCCCGAACCAAGCTTTTTGCCCGGACCTCGGCCGAGGCGATCCAGCGCGCCAAGGAATACCGGCTGATCTGATCCGGCGCACACGGCCGGTCACATCCGCGCGAGACGTTGCGTCGTTTGCGGGATTCGTCCCCATGTTGACGTTGACGTAAACGGCAGCGCATGCATCATCGAACCCACGGCCACCTGCGAGGACGAGATGACCGACGAGCTGATGACCATTCGCGAAATGTGCGAAACCTTCGGGGTGACGGCGCGCACCCTGCGCTTTTACGAATCGAAAGAGCTGCTCTCGCCGATCCGCGACGGCCAGAAACGCCTGTTCACCCGCCGCGACCGCGCCCGGCTGAAACTGATCCTGCGTGGCAAGCGTTTCGGTTTCCCGCTCGAAGAGATCCGCCAGCTGCTCGATCTCTACCACATCGGCGACCAGCAGCGCACCCAGTATCGGGCGACGCTGGAACATGCCCGCCGCCACCTCGAGGAGCTGCGCCAGCAGCGCGACGAGCTCGATCAGGCGATCGCCGATCTTTCCGACCAGATCGACTGGGCCAGCCGCATGCTGAGCACCATGGACAACGACCAAGCCGCCGAATGAAAGCCTGAAAGGTTCACCCGATGCCCACCTACACCGCCCCCACCCGTGACATGGACTTCCTGCTGCACGACGTGCTCGACATCGCCGCGCAGCCGATCCCCGGCTATGACGAGCTCGACCGCGACACCACCCGCGCGATCCTCGAGGAGGGCGGCCGGTTTGCCGCCGAAGTCTTCCAGCCCCTCAACGCGGTCGGCGATCGCGAGGGCTGCCGGCTCGAGAACGGCACCGTCCACACGCCCACCGGCTTCAAGGCCGCCTTCAACCAGCTGCGCGAAGGTGGCTGGACGGGCCTTGACTGCGACCCCGAGTTCGGCGGTCAGGGCATGCCGAACCTGATGGGCACCGCGATCGGCGAGATCCTGTCGGCGGCGAACATGTCGCTGAGCATGTATCACGGCCTCACCCACGGCGCCTATTCGACCATCCGCGCCCACGGCACCGAGGCGCAGAAGGCGCTCTACCTGCCGAAGATGGTCGCCTGCGACTGGACCGGGACGATGAACCTCACCGAACCCCACGCCGGCACCGATCTCGGCCTGCTGCGCACCCGCGCCGAGCCGCAGGACGACGGCAGCTACAGGATCACCGGCACCAAGATCTTCATCTCCGCCGGCGAGCATGACCTTTCCGAGAACATCATCCACCTCGTTCTGGCGAAGATTCCCGGCTCGCCCGAGGGCGTGAAGGGCATCTCGCTCTTCATCGTGCCGAAGTTCCTCGTCAACGAAGACGGCAGCCTCGGGGCGCGCAACGCGGTCAGCGTCGGGCACATCGAAGAAAAGATGGGCATCCACGGCAACGCCACCTGCGTGATGAACTACGACGGCGCAACGGGTTACCTGCTCGGCGAGCCCAACAAGGGCCTCAGGGCGATGTTCACGATGATGAACGAAGCGCGCCTCGCCGTCGGCGTGCAGGGGCTGTCGCAGGCGGAAGTCGCGCTTCAGAACGCCGTCGCCTATGCCCGCGAGCGGCTGCAGGGGCGCGCCGTCACCGGCCCGGCCAACCCGGCCGGCCCCGCCGACCCGATCATCGTTCATCCCGACGTGCGCCGGGTGCTTATGGAAGGCAAGAGCTTCGTCGAAGGCGCGCGCGCCCTGATCTTCTGGGCCGCAACGCTGATCGACCGCGCCGCGCGCATGGGCGACAAGGAGGCCGAGGCGCTGGTCTCGCTGCTGATCCCGGTGATCAAGGGCGTGTGCACCGACCGCGGCTTCGATACCACCGTCAAGGCGCAGCAGGTTTTCGGCGGCCACGGTTTCATCGAGGAAACCGGCATGAGCCAGTTCGTGCGCGACGCCCGGATCACCATGATCTACGAGGGCGCCAACGGTATCCAGGCGCTCGACCTCGTCGGGCGCAAGCTGCCCGCCAACGGGGGCAAGGCGCTGATGGCCTTCTTCGCCGAGGTGAAGGATTTCATCAAGGAAAACGAGGCCGACGCGGCGCTCAAGGCCGAGTTCCTCGACCCGCTCAAGGCCGCCTCGAAAGACCTGCAGGCCGCGGCCACGTGGTTCGTGCAGAACGGCATGAAGAACCCCGACAACGCGCTCGCCGGGGCCTATGATTTCATGCACCTCTTCGGCCATGTCGCCCTCGGGCTGATGTGGGCGCGGATGGCGAAGGCCGCGCGCGCCGCTCTCGCCGCCGGCGCCCCCGACAGCGCCTTCCACGAGGCCAAGCTCGCCACCGGACGCTTCTACATGACGCGGACGCTCCCCGAGACGCGCACCCTGCTCGCGCGCATCGAATCCGGTGCCGAAACCGTCATGGCCCTCGCCGCGGAAGACTTCTGATGCCGAAACGGTTTCGCCTCACCCGCCGCTTCCCGGTCGCCATGACCGAAGACGGCTACCGCCGCCTGCGGCGCTTCGCCGCCGAGGCCGGCCTCGACGAGGGTGAGGCGCTGTCGTTCCTGTTCGAGCATTTCGACAGTGTCACCGACAAGGAGCGCCTGACCCACCGCCTGCGGCTGTTCAACTCGGAACTGGAGGCGCGAAAACGGTGACGGCGCGCGGGGAGGAGACGATGCGATTTGAGTATTTTTGCCAGGAAAATGGCACGAGGGCGGCGCGCACCGAACCTGGGCGCCGCGCCTGCCCGACGGGCCTGGCAGAGGGAATGACCCGCGAGGCGCAGATGCATGCCCCGGTCGCACCCAGCGGCGCGCGATTGATTGCGCGCTTTGGCCAACAAGCCGTTGCGCCCCTTGGCCGGCAACTCGCCATTGCCGCTGCGCCCCATCCCGGACGCGAGGTATACGCCCGCCGCGAGCAACGAGGCCTTAGGGCGCCACGCACGGCCATGCGGGCGGGCCGAGCCGGAGATGCCCCCCGGCCCGGCGCCAGCGCGAGGGCTTCGCGCCTTCGAAAGTCCTGCCCCGCTCGAGCCGGTCACGCTGGCAGCATGGGGCATGCCTTTTCCCTGGGCGGTCATCGGCTCTCCAGCCTGTACCGCGAGGACGAGTCTCGCCCGAATGTCTTGAAAAACCGTGAACCTT
>RFKM01000169.1 GCA_003694465.1 Alphaproteobacteria bacterium | reverse complement strand
GGCGCAGCCTCGTCAAGGATTTCCGCGAGGTCGAAAACCTCCAGGTCTCCACCAAGGGCGCGGGCGACTTCGTCACGCGCGCCGACATCCCGGCCGAAAGGCTCATCCGCGAAGAGCTGACGAGCGCGCGGCCGAACTACGGCTGGCTGGGCGAGGAAAGCGGCGAGGAGCCGGGCGCGGACCCGACCCGCCGCTGGATCGTCGATCCGCTCGACGGCACCACCAACTTCCTGCATGGCCTGCCGCACTGGGCGGTTTCGATCGCGCTCGAACACAAGGGCGAGATCGTCGCCGGGGTGATCTTTGACCCGGCCAAGGACGAGATGTTCTTCGCCGAGAAGGGCGCCGGGGCATGGATGAACGAAAGCCGCCTGCGCGTCTCGGGGCGGATGCGCATGGCCGAAGCGATCTTCGCCACCGGCCTGCCGTGGTCGGGCCGCCCCGATCTGCCCGAAACCCTGCAGGATCTCGCCCGCCTGCTTCCGGCCTGTTCCGGGGTGCGGCGCTGGGGGGCGGCGGCGCTCGACCTCGCCTATGTCGCCGCCGGGCGCTATGACGGCTACTGGGAGCGCGGCATCAACCCGTGGGACGTGGCCGCGGGCCTTGTCATCCTGCGCGAGGCCGGCGGGCTGGTGGGCCCGATCGCCCCCGAAGGCAACATTTTCGACGACAAGGCCCTTGTCGCCGCCAACGAGGCGCTGTTCGAGCGCTTCGCGGCCGTCATCCGCAACGGCTGAGCGCCGGCGGGCGCGGCGCAACCGGCCGCCCGGGCGCGAATCGCCAGTGCCCCGGGCGGGGCGCCCGATTCGACTTCTTTTCAATGACTTGACCCGTCGCTTCCGCCCACGCACCAATGGCGGCGGGAAGCGGGGATTGTCGACAAGCCGCGTCAAAAACGGACGATCCGCCACATCTTCGCCCGGAACTTGCCGCCGCGGCGCCACATTTCCCGGCGAATGTGCGGTATCTGCCGCCGGGTTGCATGCCAGGCCCCCGGCGCCTGCAAGGGGAGAGTGACCGGGCATGAACGGAGTAAAGATTTCAAGGCGCTGGATCGCGCAGAGGCTGCACGCGTTCCGGAGCGAAAGCGACGGCGCCGTCACTGTCGACTGGATCGTCCTGACCGCGACGATCGTCCTGATGGGCCTCGCGGCGGCCTATTACGTCGGCGGCGCGGTGCCGGAGCTGGCGACCTCCCTGAAGAACTACATGACAGGTTACGACGTCGGCGGCTGAGTCCCCGCGGTCTCGTCGAATTTCACGGTCCGGGCGCGAGCCGGTGCGAGCATGTGTCCGCTCCGCGCAATGCCTGCAGCTTCAACAAGGGTGGCGAAGGCTGGCGCCACGCACCGGATCGCCGCCGTTCGGCCCGTCAGCGAGAGAATCCAGGACTCCCGAGTCGTGGATTCTGGTAAACAGATGCGCGACGCCAGGAAACTGGAGTCCTGGATTCGCAGGCCGCCAGCGTGCCCCCGCCCGTGCCACCGAAGGAGCGCCACCGCGACGGGACAGGATTTCACCCTTGGCCCTGCGCCCAAAGGGGCGCCTCGGGCGCGTGTCGCCGTTGAAGGCCGCATGCCCACCGTTGCGCCGGGTATTTACCCGACGGACCGGCATGCCTTGGTGCCCGGTCTCAAGCATTGCACAAATCGAACATTTCGCGGCGAAGTGCTGACGAAACAGCGACCAGTGCTTGCAGGATTCCGATAATCCCCGGCTATCGCCGGCGGCGCGGAACCCGTGGCACCCGCGTCGGCGCAAAGCGATAATGCGTTTCCGGATGCGCCGGCCGCCCGGCGCTCTGGTGCCAGAACGCCGGCCCCCCGGCCCGCAGCCACCAGGGCAGCGCGGCGAGGACACCCGCGAGAAAGCCGCCGGCATGGGCCCAGTAGGCCACGCCCGTCGCCTCGGTGGCCTGGGCAAGGCCGTTCACGAGCTGCAGCAGGAACCACAGACCGAGCATGAACCAGGCCGGCACGTTGATCACCGTGACGAACAGGATGAGCACCACCAGCACGTCGACCCGCGCACGCGGAAAGAGCAGCAGATAGCCGCCCAGCACCCCGGCGATCGCCCCCGAGGCGCCGACCATCGGCACGTCGGACCAGGGCGACACCGCCACCTGGAACAGCGCCGCCCCGACCCCGCTGACGAGATAGAAGACCGCAAAGCCGAAATGGCCGAAGCGGTCTTCGAGATTGTCACCAAAGATGTAGAGAAACAGCATGTTCCCGGCGAGGTGCAGGAAGCCGCCGTGGATGAACATCGAGGTGAAGATGCCCACCACGTCGCCGCCCAGGGTCACCGCCACCGGTACCAGCCCCCAAGTGTAGAAGAAGGCGTCGATCGCGCGCGGATCGCCGGCATAGCGCAATTCGCCCAGAAACACCGCCACGTTGACGGCGATGATCAGATAGGTCACCAGCGGCGTGCGCCGCGACGGGTTGTGATCGCGGATCGGAAACATGATCCGAGGTCATACCAGCCCCCGCCCGAGGTCAAGCCCGAAAGCCCGGCGCGGGCCTTTTCCTTGGCGCGGCAATGGCCTAGTCTCACCCGGCGGGCCCGCGTGGTGGAATGGTAGACACAGGGGACTTAAAATCCCCAGCCTTCGGGCGTGCGGGTTCAAGTCCCGCCGCGGGCACCAGGGCGGCTCGGGCGCCGGGCCTTTCGGCGGGCAACGAGCCCCGGCTTGAACCAGATCAAGGCGCCCGCGCCCCGAACGGGCAGGATGGGCCACAGGCAGCGGCAGGAAACCGGATGGCAACGCGCGTCTTTCATACCGAGGGGATCACCAAGGTCTATCATACCGGGGCGGTCGAGGTGCATGCGCTGCGCGGCGTCAATGCCGAGCTGTTCATGGGCGAATTCACGGTTCTGCTGGGCGCCTCCGGCTCGGGCAAGTCGACGCTGCTCAACATTCTCGGCGGGCTCGACAGGGCCACGTCCGGGCGCGCGTGGTTCCGCGACATGGAGCTGACGGCGATGAACGAGCGCGCCCTCACCCGCTACCGGCGCGACCATGTCGGCTTCGTCTTCCAGTTCTACAACCTCGTCCCCTCGCTCACCGCCCGCGAGAACGTCGCCCTCGTCACCGAGGTGGCGAAGAACCCGATGCGCCCGGAAGAGGCGCTGGAGCGGGTCGGGCTCGATCACCGGCTCGATCACTTCCCGGCCGAGTTGTCGGGGGGCGAGCAGCAGCGCGTGGCCATTGCCCGGGCGATCGCGAAGCGCCCCGAGGTGCTCCTGTGCGACGAGCCGACCGGCGCGCTCGACAGCAACACCGGCGTGCAGGTGCTCGACGCGCTTGACCGGATCAACCGCGAGATGGGCACGACGACGGTGATCATCACCCACAACGCCGGGATCCGGAAGATGGCGCACCGGGTGATCCGCTTTGCCGACGGCAACATTGCCGGGGTCAGCGTCAACGAGCGGCGCATCGGCGCGCGCGAGATCGAGTGGTGACCATGCGCGCGCTCGACCGCAAGCTCCTGCGTGACATCCGCCGCCTCTGGGCGCAGTCGCTGGCGATTGCCGCGGTGCTGGCCGGGGGCGTGCTGGTGATGGTGATGAGCTACGGCGCCCAGCGCTCGCTCTCGCAGACGCGCGACGCCTATTACGAGCGCGCCCGCTTCGCCCATGTCTGGTCGGAAGCGGCCCGGGCGCCGCAGACCCTCGTGCCCGAGATCGCCGCCATCCCGGGGGTGGCCGAGGTCGAGGCGCGGATCAGCGAATTTGCCGTGCTCGACATTCCCGGCCTCGAGGCGCCGGGGCTGGCGCAGATCGTCTCGATCCCGGAAAGCGGCGCGCCGCGCCTCAACCGGCTGATCCTGCGCGAGGGGCGCCTGCCGGTGCCGGGGCACGGCGACGAGGTGGTGGTCAACGAGGCCTTTGCCCTCGCCCACGACTACCACCCCGGCGACGGCTTCTCGGTCACGCTCAACGGCCAGAAACGGGCGCTGACGATCACCGGCATCGTGCTCAGCCCCGAGTTCATCTATTCGGTGCCGCCCGGCGGCATGATGCCGGACGACCTGCATTTCGGCGTCATGTGGATGCCCGAGGCCACCCTCGCCGCCGCCTTCAACCTTTCGGGCGCCTTCAACTCGGTCAGCCTCGCCCTCACCCGCGGCGCCAATCTCGAACAGGTGAAGGACCGGCTCGAGACCCTGCTCAAGCCCTATGGCGGCACCGGCCCCTATGACCGCAAGGCGCAGACCTCCAACGCCTTTCTCGACGGCGAGCTGAAACAGTGGGACATGATGGTGAAGGTGCTGCCGCCGATCTTTCTGGCGATCACCGCCTTTCTGGTCAACATGGTGCTGGGCCGGCTGATCGCCCTCGAACGCGAGCAGATCGGCCTTCTCAAGGCGCTCGGCTATGGCGGGCTCGAAATCGCGTGGCACTACATGAAACTCGCCCTCGGCATCGGGGCGATCGGGGTGGTGCTCGGCTGGGTGGGCGGCTACTGGGCCTCGATCGGCATCGCCAAGGTCTATGGCGACTTCTTCCACTTCCCCTATCTCGTCTTCCTGCAACGGCCCTCGATCTATGCGCTTTCGGCCAGCATCGGGCTTTCGGCCGCCCTGCTCGGTGCCGGCTTCGCGGTGCGCCGGGTGGTGACGCTGAGCCCTGCGGTGGCGATGGCGCCGCCGGCCCCGACGCGCTTTCGCCGCGGCCTGCTCGACCGGGTGGCCGCCCTGCTGCGCCCGCGCCAGACGACGATGATGATCCTGCGCTCGATCGGGCGCTGGCCGCTGCGCGCGGCGATGACGACGCTCGGCATCTCGATGTCGGCGGCGATGATCGTGGCCGGTCTGTTCATGATCGACAGTTTCGACGAGCTGCTCGACGTCGCCTTCGTGCAGGTCAACCGGCAGGACGCGGTGATCACCTTTGCCGCGCCGCGCCTCGAGACCGTGCTCGACGATGTCGAGAACCTGCCCGGGGTGATGGCCGCCGAGGGGGGCTTCTCGGCCCCCGCGCGCCTCTATCACGGCCCGCGCAGCCGGACCATTGCCATCGAGGGCCGGCGCGACGGGGCGCGGCTGGCGCGGGTGTTCGACGGCGAGCGGCGCGTCGAGGTTCCTCCGGGCGACGGGATCGTGCTCGAGGCGCGGCTGGCCCGCCACCTCGACGCCCGGGTGGGCGACGTGATCGAGGTCGAATTCCTGCAGCGCGACAGCACCCGTCACAAGGTGGTGGTCACCGGCACGGTGCAGACCTTCTTCGGCCTTGGCGCCTACATGGGGCAGGACCGTCTTGCCGCGCTGATGCAGGGGGCGCCGCAGGTGCTGCTCGCCAACGTGATGATCGACGAAAGCCGGCAGGGCGAGCTGTTCGAGGCGATCAAGAACGCCCCCGGCATTGCCCGCATCACCCTGATGGAAAACGTGCGCAAGAGTTTCGACGCGACGATGGCCGAAAGCGCCAACATCTCGGTGGCGATCTTCTCGATCGTCGCCTCGGTGATTGCCGTCGGGGTGGTCTACAACTCGGCCCGCATCCAGCTTTCGGAACGGGCGCGGGAACTGGCCTCGCTGCGCATCCTCGGCTTCACCCGCGGCGAGGTGAGCTACATCCTGCTGGGCGAGCTTTTCCTGCTGGTGGCGGCGGCGATCCCGCTCGGCCTGTGGCTGGGCCACGGCATGGCGGCGGGGATGGTCGCCAGTTTCGACAGCGATCTTTATTCGATCCCGCTGCTGATCACCCGCGAAACCTATATCCGCGCCGCCCTCGTCGTGGCCGCCGCCTCGGCGGGCTCGGCGCTCATCGTGCGCCGCCGGATCGACCGGATGGACCTCGTCTCGGTCATGAAAACAAGGGAGTAACCACATGCGTTTGCGTTTTCGGACGGTCCTCTTCGGCGTTCTCGTCGCCGCCGGCATCGGCGCCGCCGGCTACGAGATGACCCGGCCGGAGCTGGTGCCCGTCGATCTGGCCGAGAT
>RFKM01000168.1 GCA_003694465.1 Alphaproteobacteria bacterium | reverse complement strand
GTGCCGGTGAATCTCGCCAGATCGGTGTTCGTCGCCACGTAGATGTTGCCGTTTCCGAAGTTCTCCTGATAGGCGATACCGCCATTGCTGCGCCCGAGATAGGTATAATCCCAAGTGTCGTCGGCGCGCATCTTGAAGATCTCGCCGACGGTGAGAAAGCCGGTCTCCACCGTCGAGAATGCACCGAGCCTGTCGCCAATTGAGCCGTCGGGATTCAGCGCGTAATTGTTGTCAAGAATGCCCAAGTCAATTCTCCCAATGAAACAGTCTTCATAGGAAGCACTCTATCACAATACCCTATCGTGGTCACATTCGCGGCAATCACTCGTCGTTGATGTCGTGATCGAAGGTCTTGACCTGGCCGCCGTGGCGGAACCCGAACAGCGCCCGCAGCAGCAGCCAGCTGATCACCGAGGCCACCGCAAAGACGACCAGCGCCCAGGCAAGGGTGAAGACCACCCCGATGACCAGAAGCATCCCCACCAGCACCGCGCCGATGGCGAACCCGGCAAAGACGAACCCGGGCACCAGAACTTCGAGGATCGCCAGCGCCAGCCCAGCGGCGACCCAGGCCCACCAGATTTCCCAGATCATTTCGCCCGCTCCATGAACATCGCGAAGGCATTGGCGAAGGAATCAACCGCATTCGCCGGCAGAATCACCGTCTGCTTGCCCTCGCCCGCGCCGACTTTCGCCAGCGCCTCGACCTGCTTGAGCGCGACCTGATATTGCGCGGCCTCGATCCCGTTCTGGGCAATCGCCTTGGCCACGACCTCGGTGGCATAGGCTTCTGCCTCGGCCTGAATGCGCCGCGCCTTGGCCGCCTGTTCGGCGGCATAGAGCTCGGCGTCAGCGGCCAGTTCCACCGCCCGTTTCTGCCCTTCTGCCTCGGTCACCTGCGCCCGGCGGGCGCGTTCGGCATTGAGCTGCTGGAGCATCGCGTCGCGCGTGGCCTGATCGAGATTGACGTCGAGAATCTCGGCGCGTGTGACCTCGATTCCCCAGGCATCGACGGCATCCTCGACGCTTTCCTTGATCCGCGCGATCAGATGCGCCCGGTTCGACTGCACCTCGTCAAGGTCCATCTTGCCGATCTCGGCGCGCACGATGCCGGCAACGGTCGTGGCGATGGCGGCATCGACATCGCGGATCCGGTAGACCGTCTTTTCCGGCTCGAGGATCCGGTAGAACACCGAGGTGTCGATCTGCACCAACACGTTGTCCTTGGTGATCGCATCCTGCGTGGCATTGGGAAGCTGCCGTTCAAGAACCGAAACCTTGTGGGCCACGCGGTCAAGAAACGGGATGACGAAGTTGATCCCCGGCCCCAGCACCGCCTGCAGGCGGCCGAACCGTTCGACCACGTATTTCTGGCTCTGCGGCACGATGCGCACGCCGAGGAAAATCGAAACGATGATGAAAATCGCCAGAAGGACCAGAACGATATTCGGCCCGGAAATCTGGTCGGTGACTGTGCTTTCGTACATTTGACACCCGCGAAATGAAAACCTGCCGGTACTATGCGTCGTTTTCGCCCATGGCTCAACTCTCCTGGGCCCGCGCCGGCGGCTGGCGTCGCCGCCCGGGCGAGTGCTATCCTTCCCCCATGCCCAGCCTGTGCCGCGATTGCCTGACCACCTTCGAGAGCGGACACCGTTGCCCGGCCTGCCATGGCCCACGCATCGTCTCGCACCCCGAGCTGTTCAGCCTCTCCATCGCCCACATGGATTGTGACGCCTTCTATGCCAGCGTCGAAAAGCGCGATGACCCGACCCTCGCCGACAAGCCGGTGATCGTCGGCGGCGGGCGGCGCGGCGTCGTGTCCACCGCCTGTTATGTCGCCCGCATCCGGGGCGTGCATTCGGCCATGCCGATGTTCCAGGCCCTGAAGCTCTGCCCCGACGCGGTGGTGATCCGCCCCCGCGGCAGCCATTACGCGGCGGTCTCGAAGCAGATCCGGGCGATGATGGATGAACTGACCCCGGCCGTCGAACCGCTCTCGCTCGACGAGGCCTTCCTCGACATGACCGGAACCGAGCGCCTGCACCACGCGCCCCCGGCGGTGATGCTGGCGCGTCTCGTCAAGCGGATGGAAGACGAGCTGGGCCTGACCGGCTCGATCGGTCTCAGCCACAACAAGTTTCTCGCCAAGATCGCCTCCGACCTCGACAAGCCCCGCGGCTTTGCCGTGATCGGCAAGGCCGAGACGGCCGCGTTTCTGCGCGACAAGCCGGTCAGGATGATCTGGGGCGTCGGCGCCGCCACCCAGGCCAGCCTCGAGAAGGCCGGCATCCGCACCTTTTCCGATCTGCTGCGCTGGGAGCGCGCCGACCTCGACGCGCGGTTCGGCCGCATGGGCGCGCGGCTCTGGCACCTCGCGCGCGGCGAGGATTTCCGCCGCGTTTCGCCGCATCAGCCGATCAAGTCGATCTCGAACGAAACCACCTTTTTCGAAGATATCTCTGACCCCGACCTGCTCGACGGCCACATCTGGCGCCTTGCCGAAAAGGTGTCCGACCGGGCGAAGGCCCGCGATCTTGCCGGACGGGTGGTGACTCTGAAACTCAAGCGCGCCGATTTCAGAACCCTCACCCGCCGCGTCACGCTGCCCGACCCGACGCAATCGGCCGACCGGATCTATCGCACCGCCCGCGGGCTGTTCGAGGCCGTCGCGCCCCAGGCCCCCTTCCGCCTCGTCGGCGTCGGCATTTCCGATCTCGACAGCGGCGCGCGGGCCGACCTTTCCGGCGATCTGCTCGATCCAGAGGCGGCCCGACGCATGGCCGCCGAACGCGCCACCGACGCGATTCGGGCACGCTTCGGCGCAGGGGCGATTCTCAAGGGGCGGGCGATTCGCTGACGCCGGCGCGCCCAGGCCTATTCGGCGGCCATGTCATGCTCGCCCGATTGCCGGCCAAGGGCCGCCAGTTCGGCAACGATTCCGCCGACGAGGCGCCGGAAGGCGTCGAAATCGTCGCGCCGCTCGAGGGTTTCTTCGTTCATGTAGAGGGCACGGTCGATCTCGATCTGGACCGCATGAAAGCCCCGCGCGGGCCGTCCGTAGGCCTTGCAGCTATAGGCCCCGGCAAAGGGCGCGTTGCGCGCCACCCGCAGGCCGGCGGCACGGAACATATCTTCCACGCGCGAAACGATCTCGCCCGAGGCCGAGGTGCCGAACCGGTCGCCGATGACGATTTCCGGGCGCGGCTTGCCAGTCGGCACGAGGGTTTCGATCGCCTCATGGGGCATCGAATGGCAATCGAAGAGAATCGCCTGGCCGAAGTCTCGCCTTGCCTCGTCGAGCAGCGCGGCAAGGCGCGCGTGATAGGGGCGCCAGTAGCGATCGATGCGGGTTTCGGCCTCGGCCAGCGAGATCTTGCCCCCATAGATCATCCGCCCGCCCGCCACGACGCGCGGAATCACCCCGAGCCCGGCGGCAACCCGCGGGTTGCCGGCCCGCTTGCCCAGGCCGCGAATCAAGGCCGGGTCGAGTTCGTCTGCCCCCCGGTTGAGATCGACATAGGCGCGCGGCATCACCGCCGCGATCAGCGGTGCACCGTGTTCGGGCGCATCGGCAAAAAGCGCGTCAACGAAAGCGTCTTCCGACGAGCGCATTGCCAGCGGGCCGGGCAGGCATCGGCGCAGGAAATCGGCGCCATATCGGCACCCGGAATGGGGCGAGGCGAAAACGGCGCCCGAGGTGCGGCGCCGGGGAAGGGCAAGGGTGAAGGCCTCGGTTTGCATCACGCGTTCTCCTCGCCGCACTATGGGCCAAAACAGAACCGCCCAAAAGGCCCTTGCGCCGCCCCGCGCAACCTTCTATAGAACCGCCGACCGGCGCGGGCTTTCCCGCGTCTGTTTGTTTGGAAGCGCTCCCGGGCGCGACAGGCAGGCAATCGGGCGATTAGCTCAGCGGTAGAGCACTACGTTGACATCGTAGGGGTCACTGGTTCGATCCCAGTATCGCCCACCATCACCGCCCGGCAACGGGCAACGGAACCGAGAGGCGCTCCCGGCGCCGCGACATGAGGAGAAGGGCCATGAAAGTCCGCAACTCGCTCCGCTCGCTGAAGTCCCGGCACCGCGACTGCCGCGTCGTGCGCCGCAAGGGCCGCGTCTATGTCATCAACAAGACGCAGCGCCGCTTCAAGGCCCGTCAGGGCTGAGCCAGCAGCAAGCCGAATGAAAGAGGACCGCCGAAACCGGCGGTCCTTTTTCTTTGTGCCGGGGTGGGCGCGCGCCACCCGGCGGCGCCTCACCGCACGGTGAGCAGGCGCACAAGGGTTTCGCGCGTGACATATCCCGAAACCTCGAGCCCCGCAGACCGCTGGAAGCGCCGAATCGCCTTGCGGGTCTTCTTGTCGAACGTGCCGTCGATCGGGCCGGGATCATAGCCGGCCGCGGCAAGGCGACGCTCGACGAGCAGCCGGGTCACGAGGTTGCCGGCAACCTGCTGTTCTTCCGCCTGCGCGGCATTCGTGCCGGTCGCGGCGGTCAGTTCGGCGATTCGCGCCTTGGCCTCGTCGACGAAGCTGCCGCGCGGATAGCGCCTCAGATACTGGCGATAGGCCTCGACGGTATCCTTGCGGCGCACGTCGTCCCAATAGGCGCGTTCCTCGGCCGCCGCCGCCTGACGCTTCTGATCCTCGATCTCGGCGAGGCGCGCGCGGGCGATGTCGGAATAGAGCCCGTCGGGGTAGCGCTCGAGATAGGCGCGAATCCCCGCCTCCGTCGCCCCGCGCCCGGTGTCGCGCCAATAGGCCGTGTCGCGGCGCTCTTCCTCGGCCTTGCGCGCGGCAGCCTCGCGCTCGAGCTCGGCGGCCCGCACCGCCGCGGCATCGTTCAGCGCCCGCAGCTGCCCGGCGGTAAAATACCCGGTGGCCGGATAGCCGTGGTCGCGCTGCCATGCCGCGATCGCGGCGCGCGAGCCGGGGCCGAAGATGCCGTCGATCCCGCGCGGATCGTATCCGAGAATCGACAGGTTGCGCTGGATCAGCCGGCGCGTTTCACGGTCAAGCCCGAGCGCCGCTTCCGCCGCCTCGGGGCCGGAGGCCGCCGCGCCCTCGAGATCACGCAGTTTTGCCCGCGCGATGGGAACGAACTGCCCGTTCGGGAAGGCGCCGAGATAGGCCTTGTAGGCTTCCGGCGTACCGAGCGAGCGCACGATCTTCCAGAGCGCCACCTCGACATTGCCGGCCGGCCCGCCCGCGGGGGGCGTTACCTCGGGAACGCCGGGCAGGAAGGCCAGCTTTTCGGCGATGAAGCCGCGCGCCTCGATCCCGTCCGGCACGCGCCCCAGCGCCCGTCCCGGCACCAGCAGCCGGTCGCGGGCGAAACGGGCGATGTCGCGCGGCGCGCCCGAGAAGATGGCAACGCCCTGAGGCGCGGCAAGGTCGAAACCGGGGCTCAGCCCCTCGCCGCCAAAGGCATCTCCGGAGGGCGAGAGCATCACCACCGCCTGTCCCGGGTGGCGGGCGGCGATATCGAGCACCGGCCCGATCGGCACGCCCTGGGCGCCGATGGTAATGTCATTGGGCGCCTCGGCGAAGCGGGTCAGCAGCCATGATTCCCGCCCGGTCGAGACGATATGCCCCGAAATCAGGACAAACAGCCGGTCGGCGCTGTCGGAAATCGCCCGAAAGGCCTGCATCGTCTGCGTCACCGCCGCGGCATCCTGATCGACAGACGAAAGCACCCGGAATCCCTGCGCCTCGAGCGTGTCGATCACTGCCCCCATCTCCCGCCCGTCGGGCCGGTCGGGCAGACGCCAGTAATCGTTCTCGACAATGACCAGTGCGGTATCCTCGGCCAGCAATGGCAACGGCGCCATT
>RFKM01000024.1 GCA_003694465.1 Alphaproteobacteria bacterium | reverse complement strand
CGGCCAAGGCGCTCGGCGGGCGGGCCGTCGTGGCCGGCGGCGCGCTCGATCCGGAAGCTCTGTGCACCCTGCCCCCCTTCGGTGCCGTCCTCTGGTGGGGAGACGAGGCGCAGGGCCGCGCCTATGACGAGGCGCTCGCCCGCCGCGACGGGCCGATCGTGCCGCTGGTGACCGACATGCCCGATGCCGCCCATGTGTTGCTGGAGCGGCACCTGTGCGTCGACACCACCGCCGCCGGCGGCAATGCGAGCCTTCTGGCCGGCGGGCGCGGCTGACCGAGACGGGCGCGGCGGGCAAGCCCCGCGCGCCCGGTTTCAGCCCGTCTCGCCCGCGAGATCGAGCACGGCCTGCCATTCGGCTTCGGTGACCGGCTGCACCGAGAGGCGCGAGTTCTTCACCAGCACCATGTTTTCAAGCCGGGGGTCGGCCTTGCACATCTCCAGCGTGACCGGCCTTGCCAGCGGGCGCACGGCGCGAATGTCGACGCATTCCCAGCGCGGATCGTCGGTGGTGCTGTCGGGATGCGCCTCGCGGCAGACCTCGACGATGCCCATGATGCGCTTCTCGTTGACGGAGTGGTAGAAGAAGCCGAGATCGCCAAGCTTCATCGCCCGCATGTTGTTGCGTGCCTGGTAATTGCGCACGCCGTCCCATTCCTCGCCCGCATCGCCCCGGGCGACCTGGTCATCCCAGCTCCAGGTTCCCGGCTCGGACTTGAACAGCCAGTATGCCATCAGCCGATCACCTTCAGGAATTTCTCGATCCGCACGTCGGAGAACAGCCCCGCCTTCGCATAAGGGTCGTTTTTCGCCCAGGCCTCGGCCTCGGCGCGGTCGGGCACGTCGATCACGATGAGCGAGCCGACCATGTTGCCGCTTTCGTCCTGGAACGGGCCGGCCAGAACCACGGGCGAGGCGCCGAGATATTCAAGATGCCTTTCCCGGTTGGCCTTGCGGATGTCCAGCGCGCCCGGCTTGTCGGTGCAGATGATGGCAAACATTCATTCCTCCCTGAGCGGCCGCGAAAGCAGGGTTTCGACGGCCTGACCTATGGTGATGCGCCCCTCGAGAACGGCGACGACATTGTCGGCAATCGGCATTTCCAGCCCCGCGGCGCGGGCCGCATCGGAGACCGCCGCCGCGGTGGCCTGCCCCTCGATGGTCACCCCTTCCGGCGGCGGCGCCCCGCGCCCGAGGGCCAGACCGAAGCTGAAGTTGCGCGATTTTTCCGAGGTGCAGGTGAGTGCGAGGTCGCCGAGGCCCGAAAGCCCCGAAAGGGTCTCCGGCCGCGCCCCCCGCGCCTGGGCAAAGCGGTTCATCTCGGCATAGCCCCGGGTCATCAGCGCGGCGCGGGCACTTTCGCCCAGCCCGGCGCCGATGGTGATGCCGCAGGCGATGGCCACGACGTTCTTGAGCGCGCCGCCCAGTTCGACGCCGATCATGTCGGTGGTGCGGTAAAGGCGGATGTTCGAGGTGGTCAGGGCGTGTTGGAGCGGCTCCGGGTCGGCCGCGGCAATGGTCAGCGCCGTGGGCAGGCCCGCGGCGATGTCGACCGCGAAACTCGGGCCGGACAGCACCGCCGGCCGCGCGCCGGGGCAGGCGCGGGCGATGATCTCGGAGGCGCCAAGGCCGGTGGCGCGGTCAACCCCCTTCGCGCAGCAGACCAGCGCCTGATCGGGAAAGAGCGCGCCATGTTCGGCGAGAAACGAGGCCAGCCGCTGCAGCGGCAGGGCGAGCAGGACGATCGGCGCGCGGGCGGCTTCGGCAAGATCGGGCGTCACCGCGAGCGCCTCCGGGAAGGCAAAGCCCGGCAGACGGCGGCGGTTTTCGCGCCGTTGCGCCATGTCGGCCACGTCGCGCCCCCACAGCGTCACCGACCGGCCATCCCGGGCCAGCGAAATCGCCAGCGCCGTGCCGAAGGCCCCCGCTCCCAGAACCGCGATCTCGCTCATGCCTTGGCTCCCTTCCGGCCCGATCCAAGCATGGCGGGCGCGCGCCGGTCCAGAGGCCAGCGGGGGCGTGCCTCGAGCGTCATGTCGTCGCGGTGCCCGGCACGAAAGCGTTCGATCCCCGCCCAGGCGATCATCGCGGCATTGTCGGTGCACAGGTCGAGGGGGGGCGCGAGAAACGCCGCCCCCGCCTCGGCCGCCACCTGCTCGAGGGCGGCACGGATCTGCCGGTTTGCCGAAACGCCACCGGCGACCGCCAGCGTCGGCCGCTCGGGCGACAGCGCCAGATAGGCGCCCAGCGCCCGGCGCGATTTCTCGGCCAGAACGTCGGTCACCGCCGCCTGGAACGAGGCGCACAGGTCGGCGCGGTCTTGCCGGTGCAGGCCGCCGTCGCGCTCGATGAGCCTGTCGCGCGCGCGCAGAAGGGCTGTCTTGAGCCCGGAGAACGACATGTCGTGCCCCGGCCTGTCGAGCAGCGGGCGCGGCAGGTGGAACCGGGCCGGATCGCCCTTCGCCGCCTCGGCCTCGACCGACGGCCCCCCCGGCTGCGGCAGGCCAAGCAGCCGCGCCGCCTTGTCGAAGGCCTCGCCCGGCGCATCGTCGATCGTGCCGCCGAGGCGGGTGAAGGCGTCAGGCCCCGAAACCACGAGGAACTGGCAATGCCCGCCCGAGACCAGCAGCATCAGGTAGGGAAAGGCCGCTTCATCGGTGAGCCGGGGGGTCAGCGCATGGCCGGCAAGATGGTTGACCCCGATCAGCGGCAGACCCGTCGCCGCGGCAAGGCCCTTGGCGAGCATCACCCCCGCCAGCACGCCGCCGATCAGCCCCGGCCCTGCCGTCACCGCGATCGCATCGAGCGCATCGAGTCCGAGGCCCGCGTCGGCCAGCGCCTCTTCGACGCAGATGTCGAGCCTTTCGGTATGGGCCCGCGCCGCGATTTCCGGCACGACGCCGCCAAACGCCGCATGCAGCTCGTTCTGCCCGGCCACGACCGACGACAGGATCTCGGGCGCGGCGCCCACGCGGTGGCGAACGATGGCCGCCGCAGTATCGTCGCAGCTCGATTCAAGGCCAAGAATGGTGACGGTATCGGACATGGGCGCCGGTTGTGACGGGGTTCGTGCCGAGGTAACACTGACCATGGCGCCAGACAATCCCGAGAGGCCAGATGACACCCACGCTCGTGCTGACCCGCCCCGAAGCGCAGTCGCGCGCGCTCGCGCGGGAAATCGGGCCCGGGGTGCGGGTGATTGTCTCGCCGGTTCTGGAGATCGCCGCCGCCGGCCCGCCGCCCACCCTCGATGGAAGCGCCGCCGTCATTCTCACCTCGGCCAGCGCCGCACCCTTCTGCCCCGGCCTCGCCGGCGTCTCGGCCTATTGCGTCGGCGCCAAGACGGCCCATGCCGCCCGCGAGAAAGGCGCCCGCGTGCACCTCGCGGCGCGTGATGCCGACGATCTGGTGGCAAGGCTCCTTGCCGCACGCGCCGATGTTCCGCAGCCGCTCGTTCATCTGCGGGGCACCCATGCCCGGGGCGACATTGCCGCACGTCTCGAAGCTGGCGGAATTTCCTGCAAGGAGGCCGTGATCTATGACCAGCGCCCCCTTCCCCTGACCGACGAAGCCCGGGCTGCCCTGTCGGGCACCGATCCTGCGGTTCTGCCGCTTTATTCGCCGCGCAGCGCCCGACTGGTTGCCGAAGGGCTCGACGAGGTCGGCCCGGCCGTTCGGGTTCTGGCCCTGAGCCCCGCCGTCGCGCAAGCCTGGGAGGGCGCAACCGGCCATGCCGCCCAGACCATTCCCGCCCCCGACGGCAAGGAGATGCTTGCGGCGATCCGCGCTGCCTTGCGCGCTTGAGGCCCGGGGGGCGGGGCGATAGGGTCGCCGCGGCCATGGTCATACCCTGGGTCGAGATTCGTGAGGAGAAATCATGGCGAAAGCCCCGAAAGCGGATGGGTCGGAAGAGGCCGGAAAGGCCACGAATGGGCCGGCAGGCGAGGCAGAAGATGCCGTCGTGATCGAAGAGGTCCCCCCAGCCGAGAAAGGCACGGCAGAGCGCGAGGCAGCGCCGTCTTCGGACGAGCACAGCTCCACGCAAGCGCCTTCCGACGAAACGGCCGAAGAACCGCTCTCGCCGGTGCAACCCGGCCCGCAGCCGGCGCGCCGCGGTGGTCTTGCGTCCATGCTCGCGCTGGTTGCGGGCGGCGTGCTCGCGGCGGTCATCGGATTTGTCGCGGCGCGCACCATCGTGCCCGAAGGCTGGCCGTTTCCCGGTGTGACGCCCGAGCCTGACCCCGTTGCCGTGGCCGTCGAGACACAGGGGAAAGAGATCGCGGCCCTGCGCGCGGCGGTGCAGGCCCTCGAGAGCGATGTGAGCGCGCTGCGCGCCGACACCGCGCTGTCAGACACGCGCCGTGACCTGACCGCCCGGATTGATGCGCTGGCACAATCGGTTTCAGAAACCCGCGCGCGGCTCGAAGCGCTCGAAACGCGGCTCGCGGCGGTCGAAAAGCTCGCCCCGGAAGGCTCGGAGGCCGCGCAGAAGGCTGCCGAGGCCTATGCGCGTGAATTGCAGGCCCTGCGCGAGATGTTTGCCGCCGAGCTCGACAAGATTCGCGCCGAGCAGGGTGACGTCGAGGCGCTTTCGGCCCAGGCCGCCGCCGCCGCGCGGGCCGCCGAGGCGCGCGCCGCCCTTGCCCGGGTGAACGAGGCGCTCGCCGAGCTTTCCTCGCTGACCGATGCCGAAATCCCGCCCGCCCTAGCCGAAGCCGCCGCAAGCGGCGTGCCCACCCTCGCCGCGCTGCAGGACACCTTCCCGCCGGCAGCCCGCGAGGCGATTGCCGCGGCCCTGCGCGATGCCGTCGAGAAGGGCGAGATCAGCCGCACCACGGCATTCCTGAAGATCCAGCTCGGCACCCGCTCTCTGACACCGCGCCCGGGAGACGATGCCGACGCGATCCTGTCGCGGGCCGAAGACGCCTTGCGCAAGGGCGATCTCGCGGCGGCGCTGGCCGAGCTCGACACGCTCCCCGAGGCGGCGAAACCAGCCATGGCCGACTGGCGGAGCGCCGCCGAGCGCCGCCTCGCCGCCACCCGGGCCGCCGAAGCGCTCGCCAAGACGCTGAACACGAATTGAGGATGATGTGATGCTCTGGTCTCTTCTGAAGATCGTTCTGTTCGTGCTCGCGGTCGCGGCGCTCGCCTGGGGGGCCGGCGTGGTGATGGAAATGCCCGGCGGCGTGCGCATCGCCTTCGGGTCCACCGAGTTCAACCTCGGCCCGCTTCAGGCCGTCATCGCGCTGATCGTCCTCGTTCTGGTGATCTGGCTGATGCTCAAGCTGGCGGGGCTCGCAATTGCCGTCGTGCGGTTCCTTCGGGGCGACGAAACCGCGATCAGCCGGTATTTCGACCGCAACCGAGAGCGCAAGGGATACGAGGCCCTTGCCGACGGGCTCATGGCGCTGGCCTCCGGCGAGGAGCGGGTGGCCATGGCCAAGGCCGCGCGGGCCGAGAAGTTCCTGCGCCGGCCGGAGCTGACCAACCTCGTCACCGCTCAGGCGGCGGAAATGGCCGGTGACCGGAAAAAGGCCGAGGAGACCTACAAGAAACTGCTGGCCGACGAACGCACCCGCTTCGTCGGGATCCGCGGCATCATGAAGCAGCGCCTCGCCGAGGGCGACACGGAAACCGCGATGAAACTGGCCGAAAGGGCCTTCGCGCTCAAGCCGCGCCATGGCGAGACGGGCGATATCCTGCTCGCCCTGCAGGCCGCCGAGGGCGACTGGGCCGGCGCACGCAAGACCATCGCCGCGAAGGTGCGCGCCAAGGCCCTGCCGAAGGATGTCGGCCGGCGCCGCGATGCCATCCTCGCCCTTCAGGAAGCCCGCGATCTCTTTGCCAAGGGCGAAGACATGCGCGCGCGCGAGGCGGCGATCGAGGCCAACAAGCTCTCGCCCGATCTGGTGCCGGCCGCGGCGCTGGCGGCGCGCAGCTATGTTCAGCAGGGCAACCCGAAGGCCGCGGCGCGGGTGCTCACCAAGGCATGGCAGGCGCATCCGCACCCCGACCTTGCCGCCGCCTTCGCCGACATCGTGCCCGACGAAACGCCCGAAGAGCGGATCAAGCGGTTCCGGGCACTGACGAGGATTCATCCTGACGACGACGAAACCCGGATGCTTCTTGCCGAGTTGCACATCGCCGCCGGAGATTTCCCCGCCGCGCGGGCGGCGCTGGGCGACCTGCCGGAAAGGCACCCCTCGCAACGCGCGCTGACCCTGATGGCGGCGATCGAACGCGGCGAAGGCGCCTCGGACGACGTCGTGCGCGGCTGGCTGGCCAAGGCGGTGACGGCCCCGCGCGGGCCGCAATGGGTCTGCGAGAAATGCGGCCATGTGCATGCCGAATGGTCTCCGGTCTGCCAGAACTGCCATGCCTTCGATTCGCTGGCCTGGAAAGAGGCCGATGGCGACGCGGTGTCGATGCCTGGCGGCGCCGACATGCTGCCTCTGATCGTCGGAGAGGCGCAGCGCCCACTCGTTGCGGAGGCTGAACACGAGACGCTGGAACCAGAAGCCGAGCTGCTCGGGCCTGAGGCTCTTGAAAACGAAACACCCACCGCGGACACAGACGAAAAATAGGGCTACACACCCCGCCTGAGCGGTGATAAACGACGCGCACAAATCGTGCCGGTGTAGCTCAGCTGGTAGAGCAACGCATTCGTAATGCGTGGGTCGGGGGTTCGAGTCCCTCCACCGGCACCATCTTCCTTCTTGCCCGAATGACGCCGCGACCCGCGGCACCCATTAGATCGCCGCTGGCGCGCCGCGCCTCATTCCGCTTCCTCGGCCTTCAGGCATTGCGCAAGGCGCCGGAAGCTGGCGCGCGTGTCCTCGGGCTCGTCCTCGGCAAGAAAGGCATCGAGCTTCGGCCATGTGGCAATCGCCTCATCGAGCACCGGGTCGGACCCGGCCTCGTAAAGACCGGCGCGCACCATCATTTCCGACCGGTCGTATATGCCCAGCCGTTCGCGCGCCGCGGCGATGAGCGTGTTCTCTGCGGGCGACGCGGCCTCTGGCAAGGCCCGCGAGACCGAGCGCAGCAGGTCGATGGCCGGAAAGCGGCCGCGTTCGGCGATCTTCCGGTCGAGCACCACATGGCCATCGAGAACCCCGCGCAGCATGTCGGCGATGGGTTCCTCCATGTCGGACCCGGCGACCAGAACCGAGAACACGGCGGTAATGTCGCCCTGAGTTCCTGCACCGGGCCCGGCGCGCTCGCAAAGCGAAGTGATCTGATGCGCCGTCGACGGCGGGAATCCACGCAGAGAGCCGCTCTCACCGGCCGCCAGCGCCACTTCCCGGTGCGCCTCGGCAAAGCGGGTGATGCTGTCGGCGAGCAGAAGCACATGCCGGCCCTGGTCGCGGAAATGTTCTGCCACCGCCATGGCCGTCAGACCGCAACGGCGGCGCACCAGCGGCGAGCGATCCGACGTGGCGGCAACGACGACCGCGCGGCGCATGCCCTCCGGCCCGAGCACCCGCTCGACGAATTCGCGCACCTCGCGGCCCCGTTCGCCGATCAGGCCGATCACGATGACATCGGCGCGCACGCCGCGCGCGAGCTTGGCCAGAAGGGTCGATTTGCCGACGCCCGAGCCGGCGAAAAGGCCGATTCGCTGACCGCGCACGATGGGCAGAAGCGTGTTGAACACCGCAAGCCCGGTTTCGAGACGCGCACCGAGCATCCGCCGTTCTGCCGGATTGATCGGAGCGCCCTGCAGCGGGCGCGGTGAAAGACCCTGCAGGATCGGCCGTCCGTCGAGCGGCTTTCCCGAAGGGTCAATGACCCGGCCAAGCCAGCTGTCGTCGGGGGCGATTCGCGCCGGACCCAAGAGGCGCACCGGCGTTCCGATCGAAAGGCCGTCCAGCCCGGAACCGGGCAGAATCACCGCCCTTTCACCGGAAAGGGCAAGAATCTCGCCCTGTTCCTGCCGCCCGTCG
>RFKM01000167.1 GCA_003694465.1 Alphaproteobacteria bacterium | reverse complement strand
GCGTGGGCATGGCCGTCTTCCGAAGGGGCGAGCTTCTGGGTCACGAAGCCTGCGACGCCCGCCATCATCACGGCAATGGTTGCCGTGTAGACGCGCTTCTTGTCGAGGCCGGCAATATGTGTCCTCAAATCGGCAAGCATGGCTCTGTTCCATTCTTCTGTCCAATCCGGACGATGCCCCGTCATTGGGCCGATTGAATGAACAGAACATGGCAATTTCTGGTATTGATCGGGATTTCGAAAACAGAACGGCGCGAGAAACCCGAAGTTTCCCGCGCCGTTGCCGCATTCATGCCGTTTTCCGGCTCAGAAGGCGCCGTGGCAATGCTTGAATTTCTTGCCGGACCCGCAAGGGCAGGGATCGTTGCGCCCCGGATCGCCCCAGGTGCTCGGGTCATTCTCGTCGAAGCCGGCCAGGGCCACGCCGGCCGGCAGGGTGGCCTTGCCGGTGATCTTTTCGGCAGCGCGCCGCTGCGCCTCGGCCAAGGCGCGCTGCTGTTCGAGCATCTGCTGCACCATCTGCTCCTGCTCTTCCGGCGTCATCGGCCGAACCATGGCGAGCTTCTGCGTCACTTCCTCGCGCAGCGAATCGAGCATGTGCTCGAAGAGCTGGAAGCTTTCGGTCTTGTATTCGTTGAGCGGGTCGCGCTGGGCATAGCCGCGGAAGCCGACGACCGAGCGCAGATGTTCGAGCTTCAGCAGATGGTCGCGCCACTTGGCGTCAATCGTCTGCAGCAGGATCTGCTTTTCGATCGAGCGCATGTTTTCTGCCCCGAAGGCCTCGGCTTTCTCGGCCATCTGCTTTGCGGCGGCTTCATACAGGCGCTCGCGGATGGTGTCATCGTCGACCCCCTCTTCCGCCGCCCATTCGATCACGGGCACGTCAAGATTGAGCTTCTCGATGAGCGCGGCGTAAAGGCCCTGCGTGTCCCATTGCTCGGCATAGGCGCGCGCCGGCATGTATTGGTCAACGAGGTCGTCGATCACCTGATTGCGCATGTCTTCGACCACATCCGAAAGATCGTCGGATTCCATGATCTCGCGGCGCTGCGCGAAGACGACCTTGCGCTGATCGTTCATCACGTCATCGAACTTCAGCAGCTGCTTGCGGATGTCGTAGTTGCGCGCCTCGACCTTCGCCTGCGCGCGCTCGAGGCTCTTGTTCACCCAGGGGTGGATGATCGCCTCGCCCTCCTTCATGCCGAGGGTGCCCAGCACCTTGTCGAGACGCTCGGAGCCGAAGATGCGCATCAGGTCATCCTCGAGGCTGAGGAAAAAGGCCGAACGGCCCGGGTCGCCCTGACGGCCCGAACGGCCGCGCAGCTGGTTGTCGATGCGCCGGCTTTCGTGCCGTTCGGTGGCCAGAACGAAAAGCCCGCCCGCTTCCTTGACCTTGCGCTCTTCCTCGGCGTGCTCGGCCTCGATGCGGGCGCGCACCTCGTCGGGGTTGGCGTCGGGGTCGGCCTTCAGGGCGGCGAGCACCTGCATCTCGACATTGCCGCCGAGCTTGATGTCGGTGCCGCGGCCGGCCATGTTGGTGGCAATGGTGACGGCGCCGAGCTTGCCGGCATCGGCGATGATCTCGGCTTCCTTTTCGTGCTGGCGGGCATTGAGCACATTGTGCGGAATGCCGGCCTTGTCGAGCAGCCCCGACAGGAACTCGGATTTCTCGATGGAGGTGGTGCCGACCAAAACCGGCTGGCCCTTGGCGTGGGCCTTCTTGATCTCTTCGACGATGGCGTCGTATTTTTCCTTGGCGGTGCGATAGACGGCATCATGCTCGTCGATCCGGGCGACCGGAACATTGGTCGGCACCTCGACGACGCCCAGCTTGTAGATGTCTTCGAATTCCTCGGCCTCGGTCATGGCGGTGCCGGTCATCCCGGCGAGCTTTTCGTAGAGGCGGAAGTAGTTCTGGAAGGTGACGCTGGCGAGGGTCACGTTTTCGGGCTGGATCTGGCAGCCCTCCTTGGCCTCGATCGCCTGGTGGAGCCCGTCCGACAGGCGCCGGCCGGCCATCATCCGCCCGGTGAATTCGTCGATCAGCACGACTTCACCGTTGCGCACGATGTAATCCTTGTCTTTCTGGAACAGCTTGTGCGCGCGCAATGCCTGGTTGACGTGGTGCACGAGAGTCGTGCTTTCCGGATCGTAGAGCGACTGGTCTTCGGGCAAGAGGCCCATGGCGCGCAGCCGCTCTTCGAGAAACTCGTTGCCCTCGTCGGTGAAGGTGACGTTGCGGGTCTTCTCGTCGAGTTCGTAGTGCTCGTCCTGGATCTCGGGAATGATCTTGTCGATCTTGATGTAGAGGTCCGAGCGGTCATCGGAGGGGCCGGAGATGATGAGCGGCGTGCGCGCCTCGTCGATCAGGATCGAGTCGACCTCGTCGACGATCGCGTAGTGGTGGCCGCGCTGATACATCTGGCTGAGGTCGGCCTTCATGTTGTCGCGCAGGTAGTCGAAGCCGAGCTCGTTGTTCGTGGCATAAGTGACGTCAGCCTTGTAAGCGGCCTGCTTTTCCTCGTCGGGTTGCTGCGGGTAGACAACGCCCGTCGTCATGCCCAGCGCAGCATAGACCTTGCCCATCCACTCGGCATCGCGCTTGGCGAGATAGTCGTTGACGGTAACGATATGAACGCCCTTGCCGGTCAGGGCGTTGAGATAGGCCGGGAAGGTGGCGACGAGCGTTTTGCCCTCGCCCGTCTTCATCTCGGCAATGTTGCCCTGGTGCAGGAAGATGCCGCCCATGAGCTGGACGTCGAAGGCCCGCAGCCCGAGGGCGCGCCGGGCGGCCTCGCGGCAGTTGGCAAAGGCTTCCGGCAGAAGGTCATCAAGGCTTTCTCCGGCCTCGATGCGCTTGCGGAACTCTTCCGTCTTGGCAATCAGGCCGGCGTCGTCAAGCGCCTTGAACTCGTCTTCGAG
>RFKM01000166.1 GCA_003694465.1 Alphaproteobacteria bacterium | reverse complement strand
TCACCTATGACGACGGCTCCCGCGACGAGGCCAGCTACAGCCGCGCGGCGGTGCTCATTCCCTAGTCGGGCCTTCGTCGGGGGTGAAGCTGCCGTAGCGGCCGTTCAGGAACAGGTGCGGCACGCGCCCCGGCTCGGTGGTCACCCGGTCGACATGGGCGATGATGACGGTGTGATCGCCGGCGTCGATACGGTCGCGCACCGAACATTCGAAGCGCGCGGGGCAGCCCTCGATCAGCGGCACGCCGTGTTCGGAGAGCGCATAGCTGCAGCAGTCGAAGGCCTCGGCCGAGCGGGCGAAGGCCTCGGCGATATGGTCCTGCGCCTTGTCGATGACGTGCAGGGCAAAGCGCGGGCTGCCGACGAAGGCGTCGTGGCGGGCCGAGGCCTTGGCCGGGCACCACAGCAGCAGCGGCGGATCGAGCGAAACCGAGGTGAAACTGTTGGCGGTGATTCCGATCGGCCCGCGGTGGGTGCTGGTCGTCACCACCGTCACGCCGGTGGCAAAGCGCCCGAAGGCATCGCGCAGGGCGCGCCGCTGGTCCGCGCTGGGAACGAAGGTTTCGGCCATGGTCCTCATTGCCGGTGCGCCCGGCCCGCTCGCCCCGCTCAGGCCGATTTCCGCTCCGGCGCTTCTTCCGGCGCGGCCTCGGGCAGGCCGCAGAACATCTCGTAGATCACCTCGAGGATGCGCCGGGGGCGGTCGTCGGCGAGGGAATAGTAGATCGACTTGCCTTGGCGGCGCGGGGTCACGAGCCCTTCCATGCGCAGGCGGGCCAGCTGCTGGGAGACCGCCGCCTGCCGGGCGTGAAGCATCTCTTCAAGCTCGCTGACCGATTTCTCGCCGCTGACCAAGGCGCACAGGATCATCAGCCGGCCCTCGTGGCTGATCGCCTTGAGAAGTGTCGAAGCGTCGCAGGCGCTGGACAGCATCTTGTCGAGATCCTCGTCGGACATGTCTTCGGTGATATGTGGCGTTCCCATGTGCTTGCCCTTGCCGTTCGACTTCTCTTTCCGACATACGCGAATTTTCCCATGCGATCAATTCAAACACGGGAATTTGTCTCATGCAGGGATGTCGGCCTTGCTCCCGCCCGGTGCGGCACACATTCAAAAAAATGAATTGGACCCCTTCCCATACGCCTGACGGCCCCCTATCTCTGGTCTCAATCCGCACCGGCGCGTGGCGCCGGGCCGCGGTCAACCCATGTCCGCCCCCGTGGCGGCCCGAAACGCAAGGAACCGAGACGATGAAAGACATGGCTCCCGCGCAAGCAGCCGACGCCGCGATCCGGCCCGAGGTCGAACCCTTTTTCGACCCGGAAACCAACACCATCTCCTACGTGGTGAGCGATCCGACCAGCAATGCCTGCGCCGTCATCGACAGCGTGATGGACATCGACTATGCCGCCGGGCGGATCTCGTTCAAGAGCGCCGACCGGATCATCGCCTTCATCGAGGAGAAGGGCCTCAAGCTCGAGTGGCTGATCGAAACCCACGTTCATGCCGACCACCTCTCGGCCGCGCCCTATATCCAGGAAAAGCTGGGCGGCAAGATCGGCATCGGCGAGAAGATCACCGTCGTGCAGGACACCTTCGGAAAGATCTTCAACGAGGGCACCGAGTTCCAGCGCGACGGCTCGCAGTTCGACGCCCTGTTCAAGGATGGCGACACCTACAAGATCGGCAACCTCGAGGCCACGGCGCTGCACACCCCGGGCCACACCCCGGCCTGCATGACCCATGTCATCGGCGATGCCGCCTTCGTGGGCGACACGCTGTTCATGCCCGACAGCGGCTCGGCCCGGGCCGATTTCCCGGGGGGCGATGCCGGCACGCTTTATGACTCGATCCAGCGCGTGCTGGCCCTGCCCGACGAGACGCGCCTGTTCATGTGCCACGATTACGGCGGCAACGGTCAGCGCGAAATCCGCTGGGAGACGACCGTCGCCGAGGAGAAGGCCAACAACATCCATGTCGGCGCCGGCAAGACCCGCGAGGATTTCATCCGCTTCCGCAAGGAGCGCGACGCCCAGCTCGCCATGCCGCGGCTGATCATCCCGTCGCTGCAGGTGAACATGCGCGCCGGGCATATGCCGCCGGCCGACGACGACGGCAAGGTGTTCCTCAAGGTTCCGGTCAACGTGCTCTGAGGGGGGGCGGCGATGAATCCGAACTGGAAGGAGCTTGACCAGCAGGTGACGGCGAGCCCGCAGATCCGCCCCGAGGATGTGCCGCATATCGCCGCGGCGGGCTTCCGAGCGATCGTCTGCAACCGCCCCGACGGCGAACAGCCCGACCAGCCCGACTGGGCGACGATCGCCGCGGCCTGCCGGCACAACGGCCTTCGGGCCGAATACCTGCCGATGACCGACCGCACGCCGACTGAAGCGGCGATTTCCCGGCTGCACGAGGTGATGGCCACGACCCGGGGCAAGGTGCTGCTCTACTGCAACAGCGGCGCCCGCTCGGAACGGCTCTGGCAGGCGGTCAAGGCCCGGCGGATGGCGGCCTGAGCGCCGCCCTTTCCGGCCCGCCGAAACGTCACAGGCCCTCCGAAGGTGGAGGGCCTTTTTCGTGCCGGGCGCGGGTGGGCAGGGCGTGAGGCGGTCAATCCGTCTGCGCGCCGCCCGTTCCATCGCCCGCGCTGGCGCCTCGGCGCGCCAGCCGCCCGGCCCGCCCGCCGCGCCGCTGGCGAAACGCCGCCCGGCGCCCGGGCAGATCGGCGAGGATCGCCTCGCGTTCCGCGTCGCTCATCGCACCCCAGCGGGCGATCTCGTCGCGCCGGCGCAGGCATCCGGTGCACAGGCCGGTCTCGACATGGACCACGCAGATGCGCACGCAGGGGCTGTGGGCGGCGGCATGTCCCGGGGTGTTGGTCACAGGTGCCTCATCCGGTCGAGCGCGCCCTGCAGGATCACCCCGGCGGCGACATGGTCGATCACCTCGGCCCGGCGCGCGCGCGACGTGTCGGCCTCGAGCAGGGCGCGTTCGGCGGCGACGGTCGACAGGCGCTCGTCCCAGAAGGTGATCGGCAGGTCGATGCGGCGCGCAAGGTTGCGGGCGAAGGCGCGGGTGGCCTGGCAGCGCGGCCCCTCGCTGCCGTCCATGTTGCGCGGCAGGCCCAGCACCAGCCCGCCGATGGCGCGCGCGGCGAGGATCGCCTCGAGGCGCTCGGCATCGGCGGTGAACTTGCCCCGGCGGATGGTCTCGAGCGGGGTCGCCACCTGCCGCAGCCGGTCGGAAACGGCCACGCCGATGGTCTTCTCGCCATAGTCGAGCCCCGCGATGGCCGCCTCGGGGGCGAGGGCGGCGGCGAAGGCGGAGATGTCGTCGGTGATCACCGCAGCGCCCCGGCGGCTTCGGCGGCGGCGCGCACCCGGGCCAGCCCGGCCGCGTCGCCCGCCAGATCCTTCTCGGCGGCTTGCCATGCGGCGCGGGCACGGTCGGTCTCGCCGAGCACGCCAAGGGCCTTGAAGAGCTGCGCCCAGCGCTCCGGTGTGCCGCCGTTCTCGATGAGGTCGCCCTCGAGACGGGCCACCATGCCGCGAATCATCTCGGCCCGGTCGCCGGCGCTCATCTGCGCGGCGGCGGCCACGTCTTCGGCGCTGGGGCCGGCGGGGGCAGAGGGCTCGGCCGGGGTCGTGTCCTGCGCCGCGCTGCCATCGGGCCCCGACG
>RFKM01000165.1 GCA_003694465.1 Alphaproteobacteria bacterium | reverse complement strand
TGCAGCGACGGGTCGGCCGCCTCCTGCCCCAGCACCGCCTTTGGTGCCGAGAAGAGGGCCGTGGTCGTCAATACGAAATGTCGCCTGGTCAGCATCTGCGTCACCCTTTCGTCCTGCCGCCTACATCGGCTGGAACGGAGCTTCGTTCAACCCCGGCGGCCTCACAATTGCTTGTGGCGTTGCAGCCCGGCGGGGGCTTCCGGTTGCCGAAATGGCGAAGGCCCCCGCGCGCGCGAGGGCCTTGCCGATTTGCCGAAGACACTTGATCTCAGAGACCGGTGGTCACGTCGATCGTGTTGCCCTCTTCAAGGGTCACATAGGCCTTCTTCACGTCCTTGCGCTTGCCGATCTGGCCGCGGAAACGCTTCACCTTGCCCTTGGTGATGGTGGTGTTCACCGCCTTCACCTTCACGCCAAAGAGGGTTTCGACAGCCTCCTTGATGAGCGGCTTGTTGGCGTCCGGCGCCACCTCGAAGACAACGGCATTGGCCGCCGAGGCCATCGTTGCCTTCTCGGTGATGATCGGCTTGCGGATCACGTCGTAGAGTTTCGCCTTGTCGGTCATTTCAGTCGCGCCTCCAGAGCTTCGACACCGGCCTTCGTGATCACTAGCGTGTCACGCTTGAGGATGTCATAGACATTGGCGCCCATGCTCGGAAGCACGTCGAGGCCGGAAATGTTGCGCGCGGCAAGCGCGAAACCTTCGTTGACCTCGGCACCATCGATGACCAGCGCCCGCTTCCAGCCCAGGTTCTTCACCTGCCGGGCCAGAACCGAAGTCTTGCCTTCGGCTTCGGCGGCGTCGAGGATCACCAGTTCACCCGCCTTCGCCTTGGCGCTGAGCGCGTGCCTCAGGCCGAGCTTGCGGAACTTCTTCGGCAGGTCATGGGCGTGGCTGCGCGGGGTCGGCCCCTTGTAGGTGCCGCCATGACGGAAGATCGGCGCGTTCTTGTCGCCGTGACGGGCACCGCCGGTGCCTTTCTGGCGATAGATCTTCTTCGTCGAATAGCTCGTCTCCGACCGGCCCTTGGTCTTGTGGGTGCCGGCCTGGGCGCGGGCCCGCTGCCAGCGCACCACGCGGTGCAGGATGTCGGCGCGCGGCTCGAGCCCGAACAGGGCCTCGTCGAGCTCGACCGTCCCGGCCTTGTTGCCGTCGAGTTTGATCACGTCGAGTTTCATTCCTCACCGCCTCCTTTCACGGCTTCGGCCTCGGCCGCCGCCTGCTGCTCCGCAGCCTTGGCACGCGAACGGGTCGCCGCCGGGAGCACCACGTTCTCCGGGCGCGGCTTCTTCACCGCGTCCTTGACCGTGACCCAGCCGCCCTTGGCCCCGGGCACGGCGCCCTTGACCATGATCAGCCCGCGCTCGGCGTCGGTCTTGACCACTTGCAGGTTCTGCGTGGTCACCCGCGCCGCGCCCATGTGGCCGGCCATCTTCTTGCCCTTGAACACACGGCCCGGATCTTGACACTGACCGGTCGAACCGTGCGAGCGGTGCGAGATCGAGACGCCGTGCGAGGCGCGCAGGCCGCCGAAGTTGTGGCGCTTCATCGCACCGGCAAAACCCTTGCCGATGGAGATGCCCGAAACGTCGACATACTGGCCGGCGAAGTAATGGTCGGCGGTGATTTCCTCACCCACCTCGACCAGGTTCTCGGGGCTGACGCGAAACTCGACGAGCTTGCGCTTCGGCTCCACCTTCGCCTTGGCGAAATGGCCGCGCATCGCCTTCGAGGTGCGCTTGGCCTTGGCCGTCCCGGCGCCGAGCTGGAGGGCGGTGTAGCCATCCTTCTCGGCGGTGCGCTGGGCCACCACCTGCAGGTTGTCGAGCTGAAGGACGGTCACGGGAATCTGCTTCCCGTCCTCCATGAACAGCCGGGTCATGCCGACCTTTCTTGCGAGAATTCCAGAACGCATCGAACCCTCCTCAGACCGAAATCTGCACGTCGACGCCGGCGGCGAGGTCGAGCTTCATCAGCGCGTCCACGGTCTGCGGCGTCGGGTCGACGATGTCGAGCAACCGCTTGTGGGTGCGGATCTCGAACTGGTCGCGGGATTTCTTGTCGATGTGCGGGCCGCGCAGAACGGTGAACTTCTCGATCTTGTTCGGAAGCGGGATCGGACCCCGAACCGTTGCGCCCGTCCGCTTGGCGGTGTTGACGATTTCCGCGGTGCTGGCGTCGAGCACGCGGTAATCGAACGCCTTCAGGCGGATACGGATATTTTGGCTTTGAAGCGCCATGTTACCATGCCTTTCGTTGAGAGGTGGAACCGGGCGCGATGCGCCCGGCCCACGTCGAACCGTGGATTATTCGATGATCTTCGAGACGACGCCCGAGCCGACGGTGCGGCCGCCTTCACGGATGGCGAAGCGCAGGCCCTCTTCCATCGCGATCGGGGCGATCAGCTCGGCGGTGAACTTCAGGTTGTCGCCCGGCATCACCATCTCGGTGCCCTCGGGAAGCTGAACCGTGCCGGTCACGTCGGTCGTCCGGAAGTAGAACTGCGGACGGTAGTTCGCGAAGAACGGCGTGTGGCGACCGCCTTCCTCCTTCGTCAGGATGTAGACCTCGCACTCGAACTTCGTGTGCGGCGTCACCGAACCCGGCTTGCACAGAACCTGACCGCGCTCCACTTCGTCGCGGTTGATGCCGCGCAGAAGCGCGCCGATGTTGTCGCCCGCCTCGCCGCGATCGAGCAGCTTGCGGAACATCTCGACGCCCGTGCACACC
>RFKM01000164.1 GCA_003694465.1 Alphaproteobacteria bacterium | reverse complement strand
GGCTTCGGTTGATCGGCCGGTCCAGCGCCGTCAGCCCCTCGGCCGGCACGTCGAGCAGCGCCGCGATGAGTTCGGCAAGGCGCCCCCGCACGCCCTCCAGCGGCCAGACCATGATCTCCGACGCTGGAAAGACGCGGCGGATATCGGAGACGATGTCGAGCCAGCCGCGCATCTCAACCAGAAGCCCCGGCTTCAGGGCCTCGAACGCCGGCATGTCGCGTGAGCGCAGCAAAAAGCCATAGGCCGATGTCCAGTAGCTGCCATAGTCGCGCAGGCCGAGGCCGATGCGCTCGGGGGCCGCGCCGAAAAGCTGCGCATAGGCCTCGAGCCGCGCCCCCGCCCCGGCATAGAAGCGCTGCTTGAGCAGGTTGCGCCGCATCGAGCCGAGGATGTTCTCTTCCGAGATGGCCAGCCGGCGGGCGGGCGTCGCGCCCAGCTCGGCGGCAAAGGCCTCCCGGGCGGGGGCATCGAAACGGCCATTCTCGGGCAGGTAGAAATACGACCGTTCCTCGGCTCGCGTTTCCGCCGGCCCCCAGAGCGCGATGCCCGCCCGCGCCAGCTTGCCGGCGTTGCGCTTGAGGCTGCGCTGCAGGGCCGTCGTGCCGGTGCGGTGGGCGCCGAGATGGACGATGAGCCCGGTCATGCGCCGCGCGCCTCCTCGGGGGCGAGCAATTCGACGCCCGCGAACCCGCCGGCAAGCCGGGCAAGGTCGTCGGCGTAGCGCTCTGCCATGCGCGCCTCCTGCGCCGGGCTGAACCCGGCAAAGGGCCGCGGCGTGGCCTTGGCGAGGCGTGCCGCCATCGCCTTGCGCCCGATCGAGGGCTCGGCGGCGCGGATCTCTTCCATCGCTGCGATCAGCCCCGCCTCGGGTGCGGCATTGACCCGCTCGCGCGGCGCGACAAGGCCGGCCAGCGGCGCGCCGACCAGCCTTTCGGCGAGCGGCTCAAGGGGCAGGCCCGCCTCAACCGGGCAGACGAGAATACGCGAATCGGGAAAGACTTCGCGGATATCGGCGACCAGATCGCACCATCCACGTTCGATTTCTGCAAGCCGGTCGCGGATATCGGCAAAGCGCACGAGCCCCGAGCGGGAAACGTCTCGATAGCTCAACTCCTTGGCATGGGCCGAAATCCAGTAGCGCGCGTAGCTCCGAATCCCGAGGGCGATGCGCGCCGGCGCCCGGCCGAAAAACGCCGCATAGGCGGCCAGCTTGCGCCGGGCGCGCCAATAGAAACTGGCCGAGCGCAGGTTCCAGCCCATGTCGCCGATCATGTTCTCTTCCGAGATCAGCAGGCAGCGCATGCCCCGTGCCTCGGCCTCGAGCGCCGCGCGGGCCGGCCCGGTGTCGCCGCCGTTGGCGATGGCGGCAAACCCGGGCAGGCGCGTCTCGATCTCGCCATGGACGAGCGCCCGCGCCCCGGCCCCGGCCAGCACCTCGCCCTGCCCCGCCAGCATCTGCTGCAGCGCCGTGGTGCCGGTGCGATGGGCGCCGATATGCAGGACGAGCTCCACCTCACTCGAATTCCATGATCACCGCATCGACCCCGAGCGACTCCCCCGGCGCGACGTTGATCCGCGCCACCACGCCCTTGCGCTCGGCGCGCAGGATGTTCTCCATCTTCATCGCCTCGACGGTGCACAGCGCCTGCCCCTCCTGCACCTCGTCGCCCTCTTCGACGTCGATCCGAACAATCAGGCCGGGCATCGGGCAGAGCAGCATCTTCGAGGTGTCCGGCGCCTTTTTCTCGGGCATCAGCAGGGCAAGTTCCGCCTGCCGCGGCGTGCGCACGTAAACCTTGAGATCGGCGCCGCGGGTGCGGATGCGATAGCCGGCATCGATCCGCCCGACCTTCAGCACCAGCGGCTCGCCATTGACCTTGAGCCGTGCCAGCGGCTGACCCGGGGTCCAGTCCGAGGTCACGCGCATCTTGGTGCCGTCGAGGAATTTCACCGTCGAGCCCTTCTTGTCGGCCTTGATCCTGACCTCGAAGCTCTCGCCCTGCAGCGTCACCACCCAGCGCTTGCCGACGATGCGGGTATGGTTGTCCATCCGCCCGGAAATGCGCGTGCGGCGAATTTCGTCGACACGGAACATCGCCGCCACCGCCGCGGCCACGCGCTGCAGCGCCTCCTGCGGCAGGCTCACGCCCTCGAAGCCGTCGGGGTATTCCTCGGAGATGAAGGCGGTGGTGATGTCGCCGGAGACGAAGCGCGGGTGATCCATCACCGCCGAGAGGAACGGAAGGTTGTGACCGATGCCCTCGACCTCGAAACTGTCGAGGGCGGTGCGCATGTGCTCGATCGCCTCGGCGCGCGTCGGGCCCCATGTGCAGAGCTTGGCGATCATCGGGTCGTAATACATCGAGATCTCGCCGCCCTCGTAAACGCCGGTGTCGTTGCGC
Organism: Alphaproteobacteria bacterium; assembly: GCA_003694465.1. Classification (GTDB taxonomy): domain Bacteria; phylum Pseudomonadota; class Alphaproteobacteria; order Rhodobacterales; family Rhodobacteraceae; genus RFKM01. Next base: position 6,505 of record RFKM01000164.1, on the reverse strand, counting down.
ACGACGCGGCTCTTGCTCTTCACTTCCGCCGGCGGGCGGTAGCGGGTGAGCCGGCCGATGGAGGGCAGGAAGTTGCGGTAGGGATCCTCGGCATAGAGGCGGCTTTCGATCGCCCAGCCGTTCAGCTTCACGTCGTCCTGGGTGATCGAGAGCTTTTCCCCGGCGGCGACGCGGATCATCTGCTCGACGAGGTCGATCCCGGTGATGAGCTCGGTCACGGGGTGCTCGACCTGCAGGCGGGTGTTCATCTCGAGGAAGTAGAAATTGCGCTCGCCATCGACGATGAACTCGACGGTGCCGGCCGATGAATAGCCCACCGCCCTGGCCAGGGCCACCGCCTGCTCGCCCATGGCGCGGCGCGTGGCCTCATCGAGAAACGGGCTCGGCGCCTCTTCGATCACCTTCTGGTTTCTTCTCTGAATCGAACATTCCCGCTCGCCGAGATAGATCCCGTTCCCGTGAGAATCGCACAAAACCTGTATTTCGATGTGCCGGGGCTGGGTGACGAACTTCTCGATGAAGATGCGATCATCGCCGAAGGAACTGGCCGCCTCGTTCTTCGATGACTGGAAGCCCTCGCGGCATTCCTCGTCATTCCAGGCGATCCGCATGCCCTTGCCGCCGCCGCCGGCCGAGGCCTTGATCATCACCGGATAGCCGATCTCGCCGGCGATGCGCACCGCCTCGTCGGCATCCTCGATCAACCCCATGTAGCCCGGAACGGTGTTGACCCCGGCCTCCTGCGCGATCTTCTTGGAGGTGATCTTGTCGCCCATCGCCTCGATCGCGCGCACCGGCGGGCCGATGAAGGCGACGCCCTCGGCGGCCAGCGCCTCGGCGAATTTCGGGTTTTCCGACAGGAAGCCATAGCCCGGGTGCACCGCCTCGGCCCCGGTGCCGCGCACCGCCGCCATCACCTTGTCGATGACGATATAGGACTGGTTCGCCGGCGGCGGGCCGATATGCACCGCCTCGTCGGCCATCTTCACATGCAGGGCGTGGCGGTCGGCATCGGAATAGACGGCCACGGTCTTGATGCCCATCTTGCGCGCCGTCTTGATGACGCGGCAGGCAATCTCGCCTCGGTTGGCAATCAGGATCTTCTTGAACATGTCCCGTTCCTCTCAATGGGTCGGTGGGCGGCGCGGCCGCGCGTTTGGCGATGCGCCCCGGCCCGGCCGGCGCGCGCGAACGAAAAAACCCGGCCCGTGTCACGCGGACACGAACCGGGCAGAAGGGGAAGGGTATCGGTTCTTGCAAACCGGGCGGAAAGCCGGGATTGAGCCCCCGCCATGGCCGCAACCCTGCGCCCGGAAACCGGCGTTGAAAAGCGGTGCGTGCGCCGGCGGGCGATATGGGCGGCGCCTTGCTCATTTCGGGCGATGGCCGGCGGAAACATGCTCATTTCTCCCACCCTGCGTCGTCGCCCGCATCGGCAAAGACCTCGGGGAAGGAGGCGCGTGCCCGGGCAACGTCGATCCGGAGCAGCGCCTCGTAGCTGGCCGGGTCGAACGGCTCTTCGGCGGGCACCACCTCGCGCCCGAACAGCCACGACAGGCGCCCGGCGTCGAGATTGCCGCGCTCGAAGGGGGCATCGCCGAAATAGTCCCACAGCGCCGCCATGAAGGCCTCGTCAACCCGCCGGTCGAGCGCCTTGCGGTCGGCGTGGCGCTCGCGCCGGACCAGCGGCGTCACCCCTTTCGGATTTGCCCGGCGGATGGTGAACTGGAAGTCGGTGCCCGGATAGCGGCCGGGAAACCCCTTGTGCTTCGGCATGTAGGGCAGCGCCATCAGAACCCCTCCCAGATGCATGAGCCGTTCTCGGGGCGGTAGGCCTCGAACACCTGCCGTGCCTCGGGGCTCGGGGCGCCGAAGGGCACCGGCCGGTCGGAGATCGAAACGATGACCGCCGCCGGCTGCGGGCCGGTGTCGGCGATGCGCTCCAAGGCATAATTTTCGCAGAGGAACTTCATGTCGGCCTCGAGTTCGTCATAGGGCCTCGTGTCGATGATCGCGCCGAGGTCTTCCTCGATGAAGCGAAAGCGCACCGTCGGCCCGGCGGGCCCTGCCTCGCCCCGGATCATGTCGGCGAAGCTGACCGTGCGCCCCGAGGGCAGCGCGATCGCCCCGGCCGAAGCCGGGGCGGCAAGGGCGGACAGGAGCCCCGCCGCCAGACATGCCAGTGCCGCGCGCCGCATCGCCCCCTCGCTCACAACGGGATGTTGTCGTGTTTCTTCCAGGGGTTTTCGAGCTTCTTGTCGCGCAGGCTGGCAAAGGCGCGGCAGACGCGCTTGCGGGTCGAATGGGGCATGATCACCTCGTCGATGAAGCCACGCTCGGCCGCCACGAAGGGATTGGCAAAGCGGTCTTCATAGTCCTTCTGCCGGCGGGCGATCTTTTCCGGGTCGCCCAGCTCGCTGCGGTAGAGAATCTCCACCGCCCCCTTGGCGCCCATCACCGCGATCTCGGCCGTGGGCCAGGCATAGTTGAAATCGCCGCGCAGGTGCTTGGACGACATCACGTCATAGGCGCCGCCATAGGCCTTGCGGGTGATGACCGTGACCTTCGGCACCGTCGCCTCGCCATAGGCGAAGAGCAGTTTTGCCCCGTGCTTGATGACGCCGCCGTACTCCTGGCTGGTGCCCGGCAGGAAGCCCGGCACGTCGACGAAGGTGAGGATCGGAATCTCGAAGGCATCGCAGAAGCGCACGAAGCGGGCCGCCTTGCGCGAGCTGTCGATGTCGAGCACCCCGGCCAGCACCATCGGCTGGTTGGCCACCACCCCCACCGTGCGCCCCTCGAGGCGGATGAAGCCGGTTAGGATGTTGCCGGCGAAATCCTTCTGGATCTCGTAGAAATCGCCCTCGTCGGCGACCTTCAGGATCAGCTCCTTCATGTCGTAGGGCTGGTTGGGGTTGTCGGGGATCAGCGTATCGAGGCTTTCCTCGATCCGGTCGGGGCTGTCGAAGAAGGGCCGCACCGGCACTTTCGAGCGGTTGTTGAGCGGCAGGAAGTCGAACAGGCGGCGGATCTCGTTCATCGCCTCGACATCGTTGTCGAAGGCGCCGTCGGCCACCGAGCTCTTTTTCGTGTGGGTGCTCGCCCCGCCCAGTTCCTCGGCGGTGACGACCTCGTTGGTCACCGTCTTCACGACGTCGGGCCCGGTGACGAACATGTAGGAGCTGTCGCGCACCATGAAGATGAAATCGGTCATCGCCGGGCTGTAGACCGCCCCGCCCGCGCAGGGCCCCATGATCACCGAGATCTGCGGCACCACGCCCGAGGCCATGATGTTGCGCTGGAAGACCTCGGCATAGCCGGCAAGGCTGTCGACCCCTTCCTGGATGCGCGCGCCGCCCGAATCGTTCAGCCCGATCACCGGCGCGCCGTTCTGCATCGCCATGTCCATGATCTTGACGATCTTCTGGGCATGGGTCTCGGAGAGCGAGCCGCCGAAGACCGTGAAATCCTGGCTGAAGACATAGACCAGCCGGCCGTTGATCGTGCCCCAGCCGGTCACCACGCCATCGCCGGGAATGCGGTTCTGCTCCATGCCGAACTCGGTGCAGCGATGGGCCTTGAACATGTCGAATTCCTCGAACGAGCCCTCGTCGAGCAACAGCTCGAGGCGCTCGCGGGCGGTCAGCTTGCCCTTGGCGTGCTGGGCCTCGATGCGCCGCTCGCCGCCGCCCTTGCGGGCGGTCTCGCGGCGCTCTTCCAGTTCCTGCAGAATGTCTTTCATCGGATCCTCGCCTCGGTTTTGTGGCAACCTAAACGGACGGGGCGGCGAACCAAAGCGGATTCGGGCGTATTTGCAAACAATTCCCCCAGCCCGTCTTGCGAATTGAATAACTGCAAACCCACCCCCGGGCACACCGGCGCCACCGCATCGCCGCACCCGTGGGGGACGGATGAAATTGCGCCCCGGCCGTGCTAGACTTGCCGCGGGGACAGTGCGGACGGACCCAGGGGGGAGGAAGACATGCCTTCGCAAGCCAGCATCATCAAGGCGATGCAGTTCGACTTCATCTACTCGAAGAACCCGATCAACACCTCGAGCGACCCGCGCCGGGTCATCACCTATCAATTCGCAGGCAACAGCCAGCCGGCCGATTTCGGCGATTTCAATTCCAGCTATTCGGGCTGGACGAAGCTCTCCAAGGGCGAGAAGCGCACCGTCAACAAGATGCTCAAGCACGTCGAGACCTTTCTCAACGTCGACTTCCAGCAGGTGAAGAACACCCCCGACCCCGACATGAACATCGGCAAGGTCACCCTGCCCACGGGGATTGCCGGCTATGGCGGGCCGAAGGTCATGTATTCGGGCAAAAACATCACCGATTACGATTCCTATGCCGTCTATGACCGCAACATCAATCTGAAGAACGGGCAGAACGCCCTGATCCTGCACGAGGTGGGCCATGCATTGGGGCTCAAGCACCCGTTCGAGGGGGCGGTCCTGCTGGACAACAAGTATGACAACAACCATTACACGCTGATGTCCTACACCGCCGACCCGACCCATTCGGGCGACAACAAGGTGATGATGCTCTATGACATCCTCGCCCTGCAGGACATCTGGGGCGCGGCCACCTACCACGCCGGCAACAACACCTACGACGGCCCGCGCGTCAGCGGCACCGACGTGATCTGGGACACCGGCGGCAAGGACACGTTCGACGCCTCGGCGCGCAGCAACAAGACCAAGCTCGACCTGCGCGACGGCCATTTCTCGAAATTCGGCACCTTCCAGGACGTGGCCATCGCCTTTGGCGTGACCATCGAGAATGCCAAGGGCGGGTCGAACAACGACAAGATCATCGGCAATTCCAGCGCCAACACCCTCAATGGCAATGGCGGCAACGACACGATCAAGGGCGGTGGCGGCGCCGACACGATCAAGGGCGGCAAGGGCAACGACAAGCTGATCGGCGGCGGCGGCGCCGATACCTTCGTGTTTGCCAAGGGCGACGGGCACGACACGATCCGCGATCATGCCGCCGGCGAGCACATCGAGATTTCCGGCCACGGAAACACCGCCGCGATCATCGCCGCGGCGAGCGATTCCGGCGGCGACGTGGTGATCGACTTCGGCAATGGCGATGTCATCACCGTGTTGCACACCACCGTCGCGGCGCTGCAGGCCGACCTCTTCGCCGTCTGACCGGGGCGCGCCCGGCGCTCGACAATCCGCCGCGGCGGGCGTAACCCGGGGCCATGAGCCAGCCCCTGCCCGCCCGCTTTCTCGATCGCACGACCCCGCCGCACATCGTCACCCTGACGCTGATCGCCGGGCTTTCGGCGCTGTCGATGAACATCTTCCTGCCGTCGCTGCCGGGGATGACGGCCTATTTCGGGGCCGATTACCGGCTGATGCAGCTCTCCGTCTCGCTCTATCTGGCGATGAACGCGGTGTTGCAGGTGCTGGTGGGCCCGCTCTCTGACAGGTTCGGGCGCCGGCCGCTTCTGCTGTGGTCCTTCGCGGCCTTCGTCCTTGCAACGATCGGCTGCCTCTTCGCGCCGACGGCCGAAATCTTCCTCGCCTTCCGGATGCTGCAGGCGGTGGTCTCGGCGGGCATGGTGCTCAGCCGCGCGGTGGTGCGCGACATGGTCCCCGGCCCCGAGGCGGCCTCGATGATCGCCTATGTCACCATGGGCATGTCGCTGGTGCCGATGCTGGGCCCGGCGCTGGGTGGCGTGCTCGATGCCGCCTTCGGCTGGCAGGCGAATTTCTGGCTGCTCGCGCTGCTCGGCCTTGCCGTCTTCTGGCTGATCTGGCGCGATCTTGGCGAGACCGCCGCGGCGCGCTCGGGCAGCTTCGGCGCCCAGCTGCGCCAATACCCCGAACTGCTGGGTTCGCCGCGCTTCTGGGGCTATGCGGCGGCGGCGATGTTCGCCTCGGGGGCGTTCTTCGCCTATCTCGGGGGCGCGCCCTTTGTCGGGTCGGAAATCTATCACCTGTCGCCGGCCACGCTGGGGCTTCTGTTCGGCGCCGCGGCCTTCGGCTACCTGTTCGGGAACGGGATTGCCGGGCGCTTCTCGGTGCGCTTCGGGATCGACCGGATGATCCTTGCCGGAACGCTCGTCTCCACCGCCGGGCTTGCCGCCTCGTTCCTCATCCACGCCATCGGCCTCGGCCACCCGCTGGTATTCTTCGGCTTCATGGTCCCGCTGGGGCTGGGCAACGGACTGGTGCTGCCCAACGCCACCTCCGGCACGCTGTCGGTGCGCCCGCATCTGGCCGGCAGCGCCTCGGGTCTGGGCGGGGCGCTGATGATCGGCGGCGGCGCGGCGCTTTCGGCCCTGTCCGGGGGGCTTCTTTCGGTCGAAAGCGGGGCGCTGCCGCTCATCGGCCTCATGCTCGCCTCCTCGGGGCTGTCGCTCGTCTCGATCCTTCTGGTCATGCGCCGCAATGCCCGCCTCGGCGCGGCCTGAGCCCGCTCGACAAGCCCCTTTGCAAAGCGTAATGCTCTTCTTTGCAAAAGGGAGGGCGCCATGGCCATGC
>RFKM01000163.1 GCA_003694465.1 Alphaproteobacteria bacterium | reverse complement strand
TTGTTGCCGAGGCCGAGCCCGGCACCGCCACGGAGGCAGAAACTGCCCCGGCCGGCGCGCAGGCCCCGGCGGCAGAAGCTGCACCGGCGGGCGAGACTGCCGCCGAGGGTGAGGCTACCGCCGAGGGTGAGGCTGCGCCGTCGGGCGCCGCCACGGGGACGGGCGAGGCCGGTCGGGAAGCGACCCCGCCGGCGGCGCGGCCCGCCCCCGATGCGTCAGTAGTGGCCGAAGCCGCTGCGACCGCCGGCGAAAGTGCCGATGCGGGGCAAGCCGCCGTAGCCACAGGCGAAGGGGAGGCGCCCGCCAAACCCGACACGGTCATTGCCGAGGCTGCCCCGGCCGAAGCCGCCTCCTCCGAGCCCGCTGCTCCTGCCGTGGCCGAAGCCGCCCCCGCTGCACCCCGGGTGCTGCTCGCCGGCCCCGAGGGCATCAAGGTCTTGCAGGACAGCGGCCCCAGCCCGCAACTTTCGATCGACGCCATTGCCTATTCGGAAAGCGGCGAGGTCCTGCTCTCGGGCCGTGGCAGCGACCGGCAAACGCTGCGCATCTATGTCGACAACGCCCCGGTCACCAGCGCCGAGGTCGGGCCCGGTGGCCAATGGCGCGCGCCGCTGCCCGATCTGGCGGCCGGCATCTACACCCTGCGGGTTGACAGCATCGGCCCCGGCGGCGAGGTGCAGGGCCGGGTCGAAACGCCGTTCAAGCGCGAAGAGCCCGCGCTTCTGGCCGAGGCGAACGCCCGGGCGGCCGAGGCGGCGCGCAGCGGGCAGCTGGTCTCGTCGGTGACGGTCCAGCCCGGCAACACGCTTTGGGCGATCGCGAAGAACCGCTATGGCGAGGGCATCGCCTACTGGAAGATCTTCGACGCCAACCGCGACCAGATCCGCGATCCGCACTGGATCTATCCGGGGCAGGTGTTCACCCTGCCGGAAAACTAGGGTCTGGCCCTTCGGCATGCCCGCCGATCGGAGGCGCACCTGCGGCGTAACGGCCCCGTAATGCGGGGGTGCTCTGCGCGGAATCCACGAATCTGGATTCCTGGATTCCTTCATTCGAGAATGGCCAGACGGAACGACGGCCATTCCGCGCCTCGTGCCGCGGATCGAAGACCCGAAAGGGCGAAACCGAAGCCCGGCAGGTGCCCGGGGTTGCCGCCAGCGGGTGCGGCACCCGGGCCGCAATGGCACGCCGATTCCCTGCCGGGGCGGGTGGGCTCTGGCGCTTTGTGCCGCCGTGGCCTATCTGGGGCAGGGTTCGGACAGGTGCGAAAGGAAGGCGCGATGCGACGCGGCGGCGGCAGGACGACGATCACCGATGCGATGGTTTCGGGGGCGCGCAAGGGGCAGGGGATGCGCACGATCCGGCGCGTCGTGCCCTATCTCTGGCCCCGGGGCGAGACGGCGATCCGCGCCCGGGTCGTCCTTGCCATGGCGTTTCTCTTCGCCGCCAAGCTCGTCGCCGTGGGCACCCCGATGTTCTACAAGGCTGCCGTCGATGCCCTCACTGGTGACCACGCCGCAAGCGCCGGCTGGCTGCTGGGGATCGGGGCGGTCGGGTTGACCGTGGCCTATGGCATGGCGCGGTTCATGGCGGTGGCCTTCCAGCAGCTGCGCGACGCGGTCTTTGCGCGGGTGGCGCAGCGGGCGCTGCGCACGCTGGCGCGCGAAACCTTCGAACACATCCATGCCCTCAGCCTGCGCTATCACATCACGCGCAAGACCGGCACGCTCAGCCGGATCATGGAGCGCGGGGTCAAGGGGGTCGAGTTTCTGCTGCGCTTCCTGCTGTTCAACATCGGGCCGCTGTTTCTCGAACTGGCGATGGTGGCGGCGGTGTTCTTCTGGCTGTTCGACGTCTGGTATCTGGCGGTGGTGGTGGCGACCATCGCGGTCTACGTCCTGTTTACCTTCAAGGTGACCGAATGGCGGGTGAAGATCCGCAAGCAGATGAACGACCAGGACCAGGAAGCGCACCAGAAGGCGATCGATTCGCTGCTCAATTACGAAACGGTGAAATATTTCGGCGCCGACAAGCGCGAGGCGGCGCGCTATGACGCCTCGATGGCCGGCTACGAGAAGGCGGCGATCCGCACCTCGCAATCGCTGGCCTTCCTGAATGCCGGGCAGAGCTTCATCATCACCGCCGGGCTGGTGGCGGTCATGGTGATGGCGGCGATCGGGGTGCAGAACGGCGCGCTTTCGGTGGGCGATTTCGTCATGGTCAACGCCTACATGGTGCAGATCACCATGCCGCTGAATTTCCTCGGCTCGGTCTATCGCGAGATCCGGCAGGCGCTGGTCGACATGGGCGAGATGTTCGATCTGCTCGAGGCGCCGGCGGAAATCACCGACAAGCCCGGCGCCCCGCCCCTGAAGGTGACCGAGGGGCATGTGCGCTTCGAGAAGGTGGAATTCGGCTACGAGCGGGCGCGGCCGATCCTGCACGGGGTGACGATCGACGTGCCGGGCGGGCAGACGGTGGCGCTGGTGGGCCCGTCGGGCTCGGGCAAGTCGACCATCGGGCGGCTCCTGTTCCGCTTCTATGACGTCTGGAACGGGCGCATCACCATCGACGGGCAGGACCTGCGCGACGTCACGCAAGAGAGCATCCACGCCGCCATCGGCGTTGTCCCGCAGGACACGGTGCTGTTCAACGACACGATCCGCTACAACATCGCCTATGGCCGGGAGGGGGCGAGTTTCGACGAGATCGTGGC
>RFKM01000162.1 GCA_003694465.1 Alphaproteobacteria bacterium | reverse complement strand
GGGCTCACCAGCCCGAGCCGCGACATGGCGTATTTCACCCCGACGACCCCGGGCTCGAGGAAGATGGCAATGTGCAACGGCATCAGGATGTCGGAAATCTCCAGCGCCCGGGCATAGTCGCCTTCGAGGGTGGCCGCCTGCATCTCGGCGCAGAGCTTCGGGGCGACGTTTGCCGTCACCGAGATGCAGCCGCGCCCGCCCATCGCGTTGAAGCCGACGGCGGTGGCGTCTTCGCCCGACAGCTGGATGAAGTCCGGCCCGCAGGCAAGGCGCTGCTTCGCCACGCGGGCAAGGTCGCCTGTGGCATCCTTCACGCCGACGATGGTGTCGAGCTTCGCCAGTTCGCCCATGGTCTCGGGGGTCATGTCCACCGCCGAGCGGCCGGGGATGTTGTAGATGATGATCGGCAGCCCGACCTCGGCAAGGGCGCTGAAATGGGCGATCAGGCCGCGCTGGGTGGGCTTGTTGTAATAGGGCGTCACCACCAGCGCCGCATCGGCGCCGACGCGCTTGGCGTGCTCCATGAAACGCCGGGCTTCGACGGTGTTGTTCGAGCCCGCCCCGGCGATCACCGGAATGCGCCCGGCGGCGGCCTTCACAACCTCTTCGATGACGGTTTCGTGCTCTTCGTGGGTCAGGGTCGGGCTTTCGCCGGTGGTGCCCACGGGCACGAGCCCGTCGGTGCCCTGTTCGACATGCCAGTCGACGAGGCGTTTGAGCGCGTCGAGATCCAGTTCGCCGTTCCTGAACGGCGTGACGAGGGCCGGGATCGATCCTTTGAACATGACACGCTCCTTTGTTGCGGTTTCTGTCGGCCGGGCCGGGTGCGCCGGCAATACGCGGCGGAAACTAGCCGGACGGCGCCGGAATGCCAAGATTGTCTGTTGCCGCGGGCGGGCCTTGGGGTAGGTATGCGGCATGGTTCGAAAAATGCAATTCTCCCCGCTTGAGGGTCTTGCCGCCGCTGCCCTTGCGCTCTTTCTCCTTTTGCCGGGGATGGTGCTCGCGCAGTCGGCTGGCGAGGTTCGCGCTCTGACAGAGGCCTTCGAGCGGATGCGCGCGGGCGACTGGGATGGCGCGCTGGCCGCCGCCGGGAGCCCGGGCACCACCGCCCACGACATCATCCAGTGGAACCGGCTGCGGGCCTCGGAGGGCACCTTTGCCGAGGCGCAGGACTTCCTTGCCCGTCACCCCGACTGGCCCGGGCTGAAACTGCTGCGCAAACGCGCCGAGAAGACGATTCCCGAAGATGCGGCCAATGCCGAGGTGCTGGATTATTTCGCCGAGCAGAAGCCGCAAACGGGCTGGGGAAGCCTCGCCCTTGCCCGGGCGCTCTGGGCCGTGGGCGAGAAGCAGGCGGCAATGGCCGAGGCGATTCGCGGCTGGACGCATTTCTCGCTCTCCGAAGAGGAAGAGGCGCGCTTCATGGCAGACTGGCCGAAAACCCTCGCCCGCCATCACTGGGACCGGATGGACATGCTGCTCTGGCGCGGTCTGACCGATGAAGCCCGCCGCCAGCTGCCCCGCGTCGACGATGCCCACAAGGCGCTGGCCGAGGCGCGCATCGCCCTGCGTGAGCAGGAAAACGGCGTCGATGCCGCGATCCAGCGGGTTCCGGCGGCGCTGCGGCGCGATCCGGGCCTCGCCTACGAGCGCTTCCTGTGGCGCTTTCTCAAGGGGCGCAACGAGAGCGCCGCCGAGCTTCTGCTCGAACGGTCCGCCTCGGCCGAAGCGCTGGGTCAGCCTGAACGCTGGGCCGGCCCGCGCGCGGCGCTGGCGCGCTGGGCGATGCGCGCCGGACGGCCGCGCCTTGCCTACCGCATTGCCGCCGAGCACCGGATCGGGGAAGGGGGAGACCGGGACGATCTCGAATGGCTGGCCGGCTACATCGCGCTGCGCAAGCTCGGCGACGGCGAAACCGCGCTGCGCCATTTCCGCACCTTCCGGGGCGGGGTCGACGGACCCATCAGCCTTGCCCGCGCCGGCTACTGGGAGGGGCGGGCGCTCGAGGCGCTCGGGCGCGAGAGCGAGGCCCGCGCCGCCTATGAACGCGCCGGGGCGCACCAGACCGCCTTCTACGGGCTTCTGGCCGCCGAAAGGGCCGGCCTGCCGATGAAGGAAGACCTGACCGGCGCGCAGACCTACCCGGGCTACCGAGAGGCGCGGTTCTGGCACACATCGGTGATGGAGGCGGCGCGCCTGTCGCTGGCGGCGGGCGAGCTTTACCAGGCGCGGCGTTTCGTCATCCAGCTGTCGGAAAGCCTGACCCCGACCGAGATCGGCCAGCTCATGCAATGGGCCGAGGAGGCCGACGCGCCCTATCTGCAGCTGGCCTTGGCCAAATATGCGCTCGTCTATCACGACCTGCTGTTCCCGCGTGCCTACTTCCCGACGCCCGACATCGGCCGGGGCAACCGCACCGTGCCGCGGGCCCTTGAGCTGGCGATCGCCCGGCGTGAAAGCGAGTTCAACCCGAAGGTGGTTTCGGGCGCCGGGGCTCTGGGGCTGATGCAGCTGATGCCCGGCACCGCGCAGGACATGGCCGACCGCATCGAGATCGATTTCGAGCGCGACCGGCTGACCGAGGGGCGGGCCTACAACACCCGGCTCGGGTCGGAATATCTCGCCTATCTGATCGAGACTTTCGGGAAAAATCCGGTTCTCGTCGCCGGGGCCTACAATGGCGGCCCGGCGCGGGTGCAGCGGTGGATCGAGGCCTATGGTGACCCGCGCGCGCCCTCGGTGGACGTGATCGACTGGATCGAGGCGCTGCCCGTCGCCGAGACGCGCAACTACATCATGCGGGTGACCGAGAGCCTGCCGGTCTATCGCGCGCGGCTCACCGGCAAGACGGCGCCGATCCGCTTCCTTTCCGAGCTCAAGAGCCGTTGAGCGCCGGGCGGGCGCGCCGGGCGGCCATCTGCTCGCGCCAGGCCGAGAAGAGGCCGGCAAAGACAACCAGCGCCGCCCCGAGGGCGATGTTCGGCTCGAGCGTCTCGCCGAAAACCGGGATCGCCATGAGGGTGACGAAGACGAGCTGGAAATAGGCGAAAGGCTGCACGGCGCTGGCCTCGGCGACCTCGTAGCAGCGGATCAGGAGGTAATGCCCGAACGCGCCCGACAGGCACAAAAGCCCCATCCAGCCCCAGTCGGGTGCGCGCATCGGCTCCCAGAACCAGGCACCAACGGCCGTCATGCCGAGCGCGCCGACGGTGCCCGTCCAGAAGAACGACGTGTTGGTCGAATCGTGTCTTGCCGCCAGCCGGGTGAACAGCCCGTAGAGGGCAAAGAGGAAGGCCGCGGCCAGCGGAATCAGCGCCGCCGGGGTGAAAACCGCAAGGCCCGGGCGCAGGATGATCAGGATGCCGGCAAAGCCCGCCGCGATCGCCGCCCAGCGCCAAGGGCCGACCCGCTCGCCAAGGAGGGGGCCGGAGAGGGCGGCGATGATCAGTGGGTAGGAGGCGAAAATGGCATGGGTCGGAATGAGGCCGAGCACCACGAAGGAATAGACCGTCACCATGATCTCGACGATCAGCAGCAGCGCCCGCACCGCCTGCAGCACCGGCTGGCGCGTCGCTGCTGCCGCGCGCACCCCGCCGGCGCGCCGGCTGGCAATCACCACGACGAAGGCGGCGAAAAACCAGTAGCGGACCATCGTCACCATGAAGACGTTGTATTCGCCCGCGAGATGGCGCGAGATCCCGTCCTGCATGGCGAAAACGAAGGTGGCGGCGATCATCAGCGCAATGCCGAGGCGCGGGGTGCTCTGGCTCATCGTGGAAGCCTCGCCACGCTCATGTGCCGCTTGCGCCCGAACCCCGGGCGGCGCTCGACGGCGAACCCCGCCGCTTCCAGCCCGCGGCGCACGAACCCGGCGGCGGTGTAGGTGGCGGCGGTTCCGCCGGGCCTCGTATGCCGGGCGACTTCGGCCAGAAGCGCCTCGCCCCAGAGCTCGGGGTTCTTGGCGGGGCTGAAGCCGTCGAGATACCAGGCATCGGCACGCCCCTCCCAGCGGGGCAGGGTCTCGCGCGCGTCGCCGATGATGACCTCGACCCGCAACGGCCCGAGCGCGAAGCGCCGCGCCCCGGCTTGCCAGGCCTCGAGAAAGGGGGCGGCGACGGCCAGCGCCTCGGGGAAGGCCGAAAGCGCGCGTTCGATCTGCCCGGCCTCCATCGGGAAGGCCTCGAAGCTCGTATAGCTCACCGGCCCGGCCACCTGCGCTTCTTCGAGGGCGATCCGGGTTGCCAGCATGTTGAGCCCGGTGCCGAAACCGAGCTCGGCAATTGCGAAGCCTTCGCGCGCGCGCGCTGGCAGGTCATTGCCGGCAAGAAAGGTGTGGCGGGTTTCGGCCAGCCCGTCGTCGAGGCTGAAATACGGGTCGTCAAAGCGCGTCGAAACCGGCACGCCGCGCGCGTTCCATGCGACCGTGGCAGGCTGGTTCCCGGCCATGACATCCCCTACAAACAGGTCAACGGCGCGAGGATGCGCGAGGCACGGGGGCTTGGCAATGGTGGATGTGACGGTGCGCGGGGCAGGCGCCTTCGGCCTCTCGGTGGCCTTTTCCTGCGCGCTGCGCGGGGCGAAGGTGCGGGTCGTCGATCCCGCCGGGCCGGGCGCGGGGGCCTCGGGCGGAACGGTCGGCGCTCTTGCCCCGCATGTGCCCGAGAACTGGAACCCGAAAAAGGCCTTCCAGTTTGCCGCGCTGGCCATGGCCGAAGACTTCTGGGCCGAGGTGGCGCGGATCGGCGGGGAAGAGCCGGGCTATGCCCGCACCGGCCGCCTGCAACCCATCGCCGACGAAAAGGCGCTGGCGCTCGCACGGGCGCGGGCCGACACCGCCGCCCGCCTCTGGGAGGGGCGCTTTTCCTGGAGGGTCGTTGCCGCGCCGGCCGACTGGGCGCCGCTCAGCCCGACAGGGCTGGTCATCCACGACACCCTGAGCGCGCGGATCGCGCCGCGCCGGGCGGTGGCGGCGCTGGCGGCGGCGGTGCGGGCGCTGGGCGGCGAGATCGTGCCCGAGGCGCCGGACGCGGGGGCCGTCGTCTGGGCGACGGGCGCGGCGGGGCTTGCCGCCCTGTCGGAGGCCTTCGGCAAAGTGGTCGGGGTCGGGGTGAAGGGGCAAGCGGCGCTGCTGCGCTTCGAGGCGCGCGAGAGGCCGCAGCTTTTTGCCGGCGGGGTGCATATCGTCCCCCATGCCGACGGGACCGTGGCCATCGGCTCGACCACCGAGCGCGATTTTGCAAGCCCCGACACCTGCGACGGCCAGCTTGACGAGGTGATCGCCCGCGCCCGTGCCGCCTGCCCGGTGCTTGCCGAAGCGCCGGTGATCGAGCGCTGGGCCGGTCTGCGCCCGCGCTCGAAAAGCCGGGCACCGATGCTGGGCGCCTGGCCCGGGCGGCCGGGGCATTACATCGCCAACGGCGGGTTCAAGATCGGTTTCGGCATGGCGCCGCTGGTCGGCAAGGTGATGGCCGAGCTCGCGCTCGAAGGCCGCGACGCGAT
>RFKM01000161.1 GCA_003694465.1 Alphaproteobacteria bacterium | reverse complement strand
CCGTGACGAGGTGATAGCTGCCGTTGGCAAGGCGCTCAAGGAAGAGCTGAAGGCCCTATCCCGCAAGAAGGCGGCGGCGCTGCGCGCCCAGCGGCGCGAGAAGTTTCTCAACATGGGCACGAAGGGGCTGGCCGCCTGAGGCCCCCCCGCCTTGACTCGCCCGCGGCGGCGGCTCATATCGCAGCGAACCTCAGGGAGCGGAGCATAACAGCATGGCCGAAAAGAATGACGGGATCATGGAGACCATCAAGACGGTCTTCTGGGCGCTGCTGATCGCGGGCATCTTCCGCACGCTCTTCTTCCAGCCCTTCTTCATTCCCACCGGCTCGATGAAAGACACGCTGCTGATCGGCGATTTCGTCTTCGTCAACAAGATGGCCTACGGCTATTCGAAATATTCCTGCCCGTTCTCGATGTGCCCGATCCCGGGGCGGATTCTTGCCCGCGAGCCGCAGCGGGGCGATATCGTCGTCTTCCGTCACCCGGTGCTGAACACCGATTACGTCAAGCGCCTGATCGGCCTGCCGGGCGACAAGGTTCAGGTCAAACAGGGCATTCTCTACATCAACGGCGAGGCGGCGCCGCAGGTTCCCGCCGGCACGTTCACCGAACTGTTCGAGCGTCAGGGCGGGTTCGGGACCGTGCCGAAATGCGCCAACGGGCCGGTCGGCGAGGGCGCCATCTGCGAGAAGCAGCGCTTCATCGAAACCCTGCCGGGCGGGCGGAAGCATGACGTTCTGAACGTCGCCGACTATCCCGGCATGCCCGACAATACAGAAGTTTATACCGTGCCGGCGGGGCACTACTTCTTCATGGGCGACAATCGCGACAATTCCACCGACTCGCGCTTCGACCGGCGCGCCGGCGGCGTCGGGATGGTGCCGGCCGAAAACCTGCTGGGCCGGGTGGATCGGGTGATCTTTTCTTCCGCCGGCAAACGGATGATCTATTTCTGGACATGGCGTCCGGACCGGTTCTTCAAGAAACTCTCGTGAAACTCTCGGCCGATCTGAAAGCCTTCGAGGGGCGACTGGGGCACCGGTTCCGGCGCCCCGAACTGCTGGTGCGGGCGCTGACCCACGGCTCGATTGCCAGCCCGACCCGCCCCGACAACCAGCGGCTCGAATTCCTCGGCGACCGGGTGCTCGGCCTGGTCATGGCCGAGGCCCTGCTTGCCGCCGACGAGACGGCAACCGAAGGCCAGCTGGCGCCGCGGTTCAACACCCTCGTGCGCAAGGAAACCTGCGCCGATGTCGCCCGCGAGATCGACCTTGGCGCGGTCCTGAAGCTGGGGCGTTCCGAGATGATGACCGGCGGGCGGCGCAAGCAGGCACTGCTCGGCGATGCGCTCGAAGCGGTGATTGCCGCAGTCTATCTCGACGCCGGTTTCGAGACCGCCCGCACGGTCGTCACCCGGCTCTGGGGCCGGCGCATCGAGACGGTCGAGGCCGATGCCCGCGATGCCAAGACGGCACTGCAGGAATGGGCACAGGCCCGCCGTCTGCCGCCGCCGCGCTACGTGGAGGTGGCCCGCAGCGGCCCGGACCACGCGCCGGTGTTCACCATCGAGGCGCGGCTCGAGAATGGCGAGACCGCCCGCGCCGAGGCGCCTTCCAAGCGCGCCGCCGAACAGCAGGCGGCTGCCATCCTGCTGGGGAAGGTCTCATCGCCATGACCACGTCGAACCCCTTGGCGAAGTTCGACATCGCGCCCGAAGACATCGACCGCCTCGTTGCCGCCTTCTATGCCCGCATCCGGGCCCATCCGACCCTCGGCCCCGTCTTTGCCCGGGCGATCGCCGCCGAGGACGGTCCCGAATGGCGCGCCCATGAGCGCAAGATCGCCGCCTTCTGGCGCAACGCGATCGGCATCGAGCGCGGCGCCTATGACGGCAACCCGATGCGCGTGCATGTGGCCAATCCCGACGTGCATCCGGGCATGTTCTCGACTTGGCTGGCGCTGTTCCGCGAGACCGCCGAAGAGGTCCTCGCGCCGCATCAGGCCCGCGCCATTGCCGCCCTTGCCGACAAGATCGGCGAATCGATGCGCTATGGCGTGACCCAGCGCGGGCAGGTGAAGGGCGCTCCGCCAGTCCTGCGCTGAAGGGCGGGCTTGCCATGCTTTGCGCATGCAGCATAGTCTCGCTGCAGCGCAATGAAACCGAACCCGCGAATCCATGTCACCGGCGCCGCCTGCGCCGGCGTGACGACCCTCGGGCAGCGTCTGTCGGACCTGCTCGCGCTGCCGCTCATCGACACAGACGACTACTACTGGGTTGCGACCGATCCGCCCTATACCACCCGTCGCCCCATCGACGAACGCAACCGGCTGATCCGCGCGCAGATGGGGGCGGGGGGATGGATCCTCTCGGGCTCGGTCGATGGCTGGGGCGACAGGCTGGTGGAAGACGCCGACCTGGTCGTCTTTCTGACCGCCCCGACGGCAGTGCGTCTTGCCCGGCTGATCGCGCGCGAACACCGGCGTTTCGGCGCCCGGATCCGCCCCGGCGGCGACATGGAAAAGATCCACGCCAGCTTTCTTGACTGGGCGTCCCGATATGACGACGCCGGGTTCACCGGGCGCTCGCGGGCGCGGCATGAACTCTGGTTGAGCGAACAGCGCGCCCCGGTGCTGCGGCTGGGGGCGCAACGGCCGGTGGACGATCTTGCCAAGGATGTTCTGGCCCGCCTCGCCGAAATCGGCTAGAGCCGCCGCAAAGGCAAGGGATGAACGGATGACGACTCGTGCAGGCTATGCGGCGCTGATCGGCGAGCCCAATGCGGGCAAGTCGACCCTCACAAACCGGCTGGTGGGGGCGAAGGTTTCGATCGTCACCCACAAGGTGCAGACGACGCGGGCGCGAATCCGCGGGGTGGCCATCGAGGGCGAGGCGCAGATCGTTCTCGTCGATACCCCGGGCCTGTTCCGCCCCCGCCGCCGGCTCGACCGCGCGATGGTCGCCGCCGCATGGGCCGGGGTCATGGATGCCGACGTGGTCGTGCTGCTGATCGAGGCCCATCGCGGCATCACCGAGGGGGTGGAGCGGATTCTCGAGGGCCTTGCCGACCTGCCGAAGGGGGTGACGGTCGCGCTCGCGATCAACAAGATCGACCGGGTCAAGGCCGAAGCCCTGCTCGCGCTTGCCAAGGCGATGAACGAGAAGTTTGCCTTTGCCGAAACCTTCATGATCTCGGCCGAGAAGGGCCACGGGGTGGACGACCTCAAGGCCTGGCTTGCATCGCGGATGCCCGAGGGGCCGTGGCTCTACCCCGAAGACCAGGTCGCCGACGTGCCGCTCTACATGCTCGCCGCCGAGATCACGCGCGAAAAGCTGACCCTGCGCCTGCATCAGGAACTGCCCTACCAGCTCACCGTCGAGACCGAGAACTGGGAAGAGCGCAAGGACGGCTCGGTGCGGATCGACCAGCTCGTCTATGTCTCGCGCGAGGGGCACAAGGGCATCGTGCTTGGCAAACGCGGAGAGACGATCAAGGCGGTCAGCCAGTCGGCGCGGGCCGAGCTCGAGGAGTTTCTCGGCCGCAAGGTGCATCTGTTCCTGCAGGTGAAGGTGCGCCCCGGCTGGCTCGAAGAGGCCGAGCGCTATTCGGAAATGGGCCTCGATTTCAAGGACGGCAACGCGTGAGCCGCCTCGCCGCCGG
>RFKM01000160.1 GCA_003694465.1 Alphaproteobacteria bacterium | reverse complement strand
GACGCAACGCTCTGGATGGCTGCGCGCCACTCCTTCGTCCTGCCGGAAGAACGGCGCGTTCCCGCGGTCAAGGACTCGCTCAAATGGGAATTCGAACGCAGCATCGACGAACTCATGCGCCGCATGGGCGAGGGCCCCTACCTGATGGGAGACGAAATGACCGTGCCCGACATTCTCGCCGCCCATTGCGGCATGTGGGCCCGGGCCGCGAAATTCCCCCTGAACAACGCCGCATTCAACGCCTACGTCCAACGCATGTGCGCCCGCGAAGCCTT
The DNA here is from genome assembly GCA_003694465.1 of Alphaproteobacteria bacterium. Lineage (GTDB taxonomy): Bacteria > Pseudomonadota > Alphaproteobacteria > Rhodobacterales > Rhodobacteraceae > RFKM01. The sequence goes on along the minus strand of RFKM01000160.1, from coordinate 5,667 downwards.
CGCCCGTGTTCGCGCCCGGGCCTGACCCTTTCATCTTTCCGAAAATATCCCGGGGGTTCGGGGGCTGGCCCCCGATCAGCCCCGCCCGGCCATCGCCGCCGCGGCACGGCCGGCCACACGGCCCGAGGCAAGGCATCCGGTGAGCAGATAGCCCCCCGTCGGGGCTTCCCAGTCGAGCATCTCGCCGGCGACGAAAACACCCGGTAGGGCCCTCAGCTCAAAGCCGTCAAGCCCGCGCGCCGCCACGCCCCCCGCCGTCGAGATCGCCTCCTCGAGCGGCCGCAAACCCTGATGGCGGACGGGCAAAGCCTTGACCAGCCGCGCAAGGGCCGCGCCTTCGGGCAGGGGTCGGCCGAACTCCATGAGAAGGGCCAACCGGGCGGGGTCGAGCCGCAGCGCCTTGCGCAGATGCGCCGTCACCGTCGCCTTGCCGCGCGGCCGGGACAGCCGACGCGCCACCTCGGCCTCGCTCCAGTCGGGACAGAGATCGACGGCGAGCGGCGCACCCTCCCGCACCGCCTTCGAGACGCCATAGATCGCGCTGCCCTCAAGCCCCCGCGCCGAAATCACGAACTCGCCGCGCAGGTGCCGGCTTCCGGCCATGAGCCGGGCCACCTTGACGGGCCGGCCGAAATGGCGCCGCATGTGCGCGCTCCAGGCCACGGAAATCCCGGCATTGGCCGGGGCGAAAGGGGCAAGCGGCACGCCGCGCGCGGCCAGCAGCGCCGCCCATCCGCCATCCGACCCCAACCGTGGCCAACTCGCCCCGCCCAGCGCCAGAACCGCGACATCGGTGTGCATGTCCCGCACCCCTTCCGGGGTATCGAACCGCATCGCGTCGCCTGCGAAACCGGCCCAGCGCCAGCGCGTGCGAAACACAACCCCGAGGCCGGCAAGCTCCCCGAGCCATGCCCGCAGCAGGGGCGAGGCCTTCATCGCCCGGGGAAACACCCGCCCCGACGAGCCGGTAAACACCTCCTGCCCCAGCCCGCGCGCCCAGGCAGCAACCTCCTCGGGGCCAAATTCGGCCACGGCGGCGCGCAATTGCGGCGCCGCGCTCCCGTCATAGGCGGCAAGGAATTTTTCGAGCGGCTCATCCTTTGTGAGGTTCAGACCGGACTTTCCGGCCATCAGCAGCTTGCGCCCGATCGAGGGTTTCGCCTCGGCCAAGGTCACCGAATGGCCGGCGCGGGCCAGTTCCCCCGCCGCCATCAGCCCGGCCGGGCCGCCGCCAATGACGAGTGCCGTGCCCATGCCGTTCATCCCCGTTTGCAACCGCGCCTGATCGGCCTACCCTGTGGCACCGGAACTGACACGACACAAGAGCCCCCATGTCTGACACCCCGCCGATCTGCCCGCTCTGCCTGCGCCCGATCCCGCCGGGGGTGCCCCAGAGCCGGCATCATCTCGTGCCGCGCCTCAAGGGCGGGAAGGGCGGCGAGACGGTCCTGCTCCACCAGATCTGCCACAAGGAAATCCACGCCAGCCTGACCGAGGCCGAACTTGCCCGCGATTTCAACACCATCGCGGCCCTGCGCGCGCATCCGCGCCTTGCCCGTTTCATCGACTGGGTGGCCCGGCGCCCGCCCGCCTTCAACCCGCGCAGCACCGGCAACCGGCGCGGGCGCTGATCAGGCAATCATCGCCTTGATCGCCGCCACATGCTCGGCGCTGGCGCCGCGCGCATCGGCACACAGGGCCTCCACCGTCTCGCCCAGCCGCTCGCCCGGCACCACCCGGTCGACAAGCCCCCAGGCCAGCGCCTCGTCGGCACCGATCTTCTGCCCGGCCATCAGGATCAGCTTCGCCCGCGCCGGCCCGACGAGGCGCGCAAGGCGCCCCGGGTCGGACGGTTGCGGCAAAAAGCCTAACTTCATCACCGGGTAGAAGAATTTTGCCTCCGGCACGGCGATTCGCAGGTCGCAGGCCAGCGCCATGCCGAAGGCCCCGCCCGCCAGCGTGCCGTTGAGCGCCGCGATGGTCAGGATCGGCGCCGCGGCGATGGCGCCCGAAAGCCGCTCCCAGAGCGGCGAGGTCGCCAGCCCGGCGCGCGCCTCGTCAAGGTCGGCCCCGGCCGAGAACACCCTGCCCTCGCCGGTGATCACCAGCGCCCGGGCCTGCCGGGCGGCCTCCTCGGCAAAGTCGGCCAGGGTCTCCAGCATCTCGCCGGTGAGCGAATTGGCCTTTTCCGGGCGGGCGATGGTGGCCGTCCACAGCCCCTCGTCGCGGGAAAGCCGGATCATGCGCCCAGCCCGATCATCGCCCGCACCTCGGGGTTCGAGAGCGCCACCTCGTCGCCAAGGAACCGGTCGGCCTCGGGCCCGCACATCCACAGAAGCGCCCGCGCGGGCCATTCCGGCGGAATGTGATCTTCCCAGTTCAGCGCCGCGACCGGGCCGATGCCCGAGGCCTTGACCTCGCGCTGCATGTCGGTGGCCACGGTGCCCGGGCTGAGGGTGAGCGCGCGAATCCCCTTGCCGCGCTCTTCCTTGTCGAGGGCACGGGTCAGCATCAGTGCCGCCGCCTTCGAGGCGCAATACTGGCTCCAGCCCTCGAGCGCCGTGTGCGCCGCGCCCGAGCCGACCGTCAGAACCGTGCCGCCGCCGGCCTTGCGCATCACCGGAGCCGCCGCCCGCATGCCGTGGAAGACGCCCTTGAGGTTGATGTCGATGCCCTTGTCCCAAGCCGCGACATCGGCCTCGCGCAGCATCGCGACCGGCCCGAGCACCGCGGCATTGTTGATCATCACGTCGATTCGGCCAAAGCGCGCCACGGCCTGATCGATCGCCGATTTCACCTGGCTCCAGGACGACACGTCGCAGGTGATCGCCAGCGCGCGCGCGCCGATCTCGCGGGCGATCGCTCCGATCGCCTCCCCGGTGCGCGCCATCAAGACCACGTTCGCCCCCGCCTCGGCAAACACCCGCGCCGTCGCCGCGCCGATGCCGCGACTGGCGCCGGTGATCACTGCCGTCTTGCCCGTCATATCCATGAAATCGCCTCCGTTTCCTTCTGGATAGCGCCTTGCCGCCGCCGCTTCCAGTGCCCGATCACTTGCGATGCGGTGCCTGTGCGTTTACCTCACGATGAACAGCGGAGAAAAACGATGCAGGTTTCCCTCGACAGTCTTGCCGGGCAGATGCTCGAAGCGGCCCGTGCGGCCGGGGCCGACAGCGCCGATGCGATCGCGGTTTCGGGCACGTCGATCTCGATCGACGTTCTGCACGGCAAACTCGAACATGCCGAACGGTCCGAAGGCGTCGAGATCGGCCTGCGGGTACTCATCGGACAGCGACAGGCCTGTGTCTCGGCCTCCGACACTTCGGCCGAAACCATCGCCGCCATGGCCGAACACGCCGTCGCCATGGCGCGCGAGGCCCCGGAAGACCCCTACATCGGCCTTGCCGACCCGGACCAGCTCGCCCAAAGCTGGGATCTCGGCGCGCTCGAGCTTGAAGATCCGTCCCCCGAGCCAGCCCCCGCCGAACTCGAAGACCATGCCCGGCGCGCCGAGGCCGCCGCGCTTGCCGTTGCCGGGGTGAGCCAGGTGCAATCGACATCGGCCGGCTACGGACGCCAACAGATCCATCTTGCCGCGAGCAACGGGTTCAGCGGCGGATATGCCCGCACCTCGCGGGCGCTCTCGCTGGCCGCCATCAGCGGCACCGGCGCCGGGATGGAGCGCGATTTCAACGCCGAATCGCGCGTCTTCCAGGCCGACCTGCCAAGCCCCGAAGAGATCGGCCGCATCGCCGGCGAACGGGCCGTTGCCCGGGCGGGGGCGAGCCAGCCGCCGACCGGGACATTCCCGGTGCTCTTCGACGAGCGCGTGGCGGCCTCGCTCATCGGCCACCTTCTGATGGCGGTGAACGGCAGCGCGATCGTGCGCGGCTCGTCTTTCCTGCGTGATCACCTTGGCAAGCCGGTGCTTCCGGAAGGGCTGTCGCTGATCGAAGAGCCGCACCGGGCGCGCATCTCCGGCTCGCGCCCCTTCGATGCCGAGGGCCTGCCCACCCGCCGCCGCGCGATTGTCGAAAACGGCATCCTGAAGGGCTGGACGCTCGACCTCGCCACCGCGCGCAAGCTCGGGATGGAAAGCACCGCCAATGCCACCCGCGGCACCTCCGCGCCGCCCTCACCCGCGACTGGCAACGTGACCCTGACCGAGGGCAAAAGAAGCCGCGAAGAGCTGATGCGCGACATGGGCACCGGCCTTCTTGTCACCTCCCTGATCGGGTCGACGATCAACCCCAATACCGGGGATTACTCGCGCGGGGCGGCGGGCTTCTGGGTCGAGAACGGCGAGATCGTGCGCCCGGTCAACGAATGCACCATCGCCGGCAACCTGATCGACATGCTGGCCCGCATCATCCCGGCGAACGACGCCCGGCCGCATTGCTCGCACCGGGTTCCGTCGCTGCTGGTCGAGGGGATGGTCCTTGCCGGAAGCTGACGATCTTTCGCTGCTCGTCGAAGCCGCCCGCGCCGCCGGAGAGATCTCGCGGGCCTATTTCCGGCGCGCCCCGAAAACATGGGAAAAGCCCGATGCCGCCGGCCCGGTCACCGAGGCCGACATCGCGGTGAACGAGATGCTGGAAGAGCGGCTGCGGGCGGCCCGCCCCGGCTATGGCTGGCTCTCGGAAGAATCGCCCGACGACCCGGCCCGCCTCGAGGCGGCGCGGGTTTTCATCATCGACCCGCTCGACGGCACCCGCGCCTTCATCGAGGGCGATCACTCCTGGGCACATTCGCTGGCGGTGGCCGACCGGGGGGAGATCGTCGCCGCTGCCGTCTACCTGCCGATGACCGACCGGATGTTTGCCGCCGCCCGCGGGGCGGGCGCAACGCTGAACGGCGCGCCGCTGGGGGTTTCCGATGCGCACGGTCTCGAAGGCGCCCGGGTTCTGGCGACGCGCGCGCAGTTCGAGCCGTGGTTCTGGGCCGAGGCACGGGTTCCGAAGGTCGAGCGGCGGTTCCGGTCCTCGCTCGCCTACCGGCTGTGCCTCGTTTCGGAAGGGCGCTACGACGCCATGCTGACCCTGCGCCCGACATGGGAATGGGACGTGGCGGCCGGCGCGCTCATCGTCGGCGAGGCCGGCGGGCGCGTCACCAACCGACGCGGCGCCCGGCTGCGGTTCAATTCGGGCACGCCGCAGGTTGACGGGGTGGTGGCCGCGGGCCCGGCGCTGCATGCCGAGATCATCGGCCGGCTGGCATGAGTCGCCGGGTGCGCGCTGTCTGGCGTTTCCGCCCGCCCTCGCCTAGAATGGCCCGCCAGTGAGTTCGGTTTTTCACGAAAGCAGAAAGAGGCGCGTTTTCAGGTGACAACAGGCCGCCGTTCTTCCACCCATCGCCCGCTGACCCTGCGCGACGTGTCCGAGGCCTCGGGCGTGTCGGAAATGACGGTGAGCCGGGTCTTGCGCAACCGCGGCGATGTCAGCGCCAAGACGCGCGAGCGGGTGCTCGCCGCCGCCAAGGCCCTCGGCTATGTGCCGAACAAGATTGCCGGGGCGCTGGCCTCGCAGCGCGTCAACCTCGTCGGGGTGATCATTCCCTCGCTGGGCAACATGGTCTTTCCGCAGGTGCTCTCGTCGATCTCGGAAGTGCTCGACAAGACGCCGCTGCAGCCGGTGATCGGGGTGACCAACTACCTGCCCGAGCGCGAGG
>RFKM01000159.1 GCA_003694465.1 Alphaproteobacteria bacterium | reverse complement strand
GGCGCGCAGGACGATCAGCTCTTCGTGCAGGCGCGCGCGGTTGGCAGCATCGACCGCCGAAAAGGGCTCGTCGAGCAGCAGCACCTCGGGCCGGCGCGCGAGCGCCCGGGCGAGGGCGACGCGCTGCCTCTGCCCGCCGGACAGCTGTGCCGGCCGACGCGCGCCGAGGCCCTCGAGGTTGACCAGCCGCAAGAGCCGCTCGGCCTCGGCCGCCCGCCGCGGCGCCGGCACCCCGTCCAGCGCCGCAGCAACGTTACGCGCCGCGCTCATGTGCGGAAACAGCGCATAATCCTGAAACGCCAGCCCGACCCGGCGCCGATGCGCGGGCACCCAGCGCCCCGAGGCGGCGTCCTGCCAGATCTGCCCACCGGCCTCGATGCGCGCGCCCTCGAGCCGCGCGAGCCCGGCGATGGCGCGCAAGGTCGTCGTCTTGCCCGCCCCCGACGGGCCGACGAGGGCCAGAAGCTCGCCGGGCGCGACCTCGAAATCGAGCTCCAGCGGGATCGGCGCGCGCGCCCGGATCGCAACCTTCAGTGTCATGGGCCGAGCCGGCGTCCAAGCCGCGCCGACAGCAGGAAGGTGATCGAAATGGTCGCCAGCGAGATCGCCACCAGCGCCGCCGACATCGCCCCCGCCGCGCCCATGTCGAAGGCCTGCACCCGGTCGTAGATGGCAATGGCGATGGTGCGCGTCTCGCCCGGGATCGCCCCGCCCACCATCAGAACGATGCCGAATTCCCCCAGCGTGTGGGCGAAGGTGAGCACCATGGCAGTCAGCACCCCCGGCCAGGCCAGCGGCAGATCGACCCGCCAGAGCGTGGCCAGCGGCGACATCCCGCAGGTCGCGGCGGCGTCGCGCAGCCCCGCCGGCACCGCCTCGAAGGCGCGCTGGGCGGGCTGGATCGCGAAGGGCAGGTTGAAGATCACCGAGGCGACCACCAGCCCCGAAAAGCTGAAGACCAGCGGCGCGCCGAAAAGCTCCTCCCACAGCGCCCCCAGCGGCGAGCCGCGCCCCAGCGCCACCAGAAGGTAATAGCCGAACACCGTCGGCGGCAGCACCAGCGGCAGCATCACCAGCCCTTCGACGAGGCCGCGCGCCCGGAGCCGGGGCGAGGCCAGCACCCGCCCCGCCAGCACCGAAACCGGCAAGAGCAACGCCACCGTCCAGCCGGCGAGCGAAAGCGAAAGAAAAAGCGCCTGCCAGTCCATCGCCCTATCCCGGCAGGGCAAAGCCGTAGCGCGCGAAAACGGCGCGCGCCGGCGGCTGTTGCAGATGGTCGAAAAAGGCCCGCGCCACCGCCCCCGCCCCCTTCACAAGCGCCATGCGCTGGCGCAGGGGCTGGTGCCAGTCGGCCGGAACGCGCGCGAAGCGCCCGGCGGCTTGCAGTTCGGGCGCGAAGCTGAGCGACCAGGCGATCAGCCCGCCGTCGGTGCTCCCCGAAAGCGCGAATTGCGCCGCCTGCCCGACGTTTTCGCCCAGAACCAGCTTCGGTTCGATCGCCTCCCAGAGCCCGGCATGTTGCAGCGCCTCGCGGGCGCGCGCGCCGTAGGGGGCGTGATCCGGGTTGGCGATGGCAAACCGCCTGAGCCGACCTTCGCCGAGCGCCCGGGCGAGGCTTGCGAGCTCCGGGTCGGGCGCGATCGCCGAGCCCGCGCGCGGCACCGCGATGGCCAGTCGCCCCTCGGCATAGAGCGTGCCCGCCCCCTCGGTGAAACCGTCGCGCGCCAGATCCAGCACATAGCTTTCGTCCGCCGCCAGAAACAGCTCGAACGGCGCACCGGCGCGGATCTGTCGGGCGAAATTGCCCGTCGAGCCGAAGGTCAGGCGCAGCGCCTGCCCGGTTTCGGCGCGAAACCCCGCCGCGATCTCTTCGAGGGCATAGCGCAGGTCCGAGGCGGCGGCGATGGCCGGCCCGCCCTCCACGCTGCCGCCGGACGCCGCAGCCCTGAGCGGGCGGGGCACGGCACCGGCGGCAAGCCCGAAGGCAAGGGCCGAGGCCCCGAAGGCGCGGCGGCTCAGGCGCATCGTCAACTCCGTGTCACCTCCGTTGGCCCCGTCTCTCGCCGCGCCCGACGCGCGGGGGCGGCTTCGCTCGGGGCCGACTATCCGCGCCGCGCCCGCCAGCGTCAACCGCGCCGCGCCACGCCCTGCCGCGTTCAGGCGCTCTCGTCCATCACCCGCAGGACATTGCCGCCCATCACCTTGGCCAGTTGCGCCGCATCGTGCCCGCGCCGCTGCAGCGCCCCGACCACCAGCGGAAACTTGCGGTAGGTCTCGAGCACCGGCTTGTAATTGGCATCCATGTCCGAGCCCATGGCGACGTGATCCTCGCCCACCACCTCGAGCAGGAACTCGATCCGGTCGATGAACTCGGCCAGTTGCGTCTCGCCGATGCCGACGGGCCAGGCACCGATGTAGCCGCCGGTTCCGGCCACCGCCCGGGCCACCTCTTCGGAGACGAAGCGCGGGTTGCTGAGCGCGGCGGTGTTGATGTGGGTATGGGTCAGCACCACCGGCTTTTTGGTCACCGCCACGGCATCCAGCACCGTCTGCGCGGAGGCATGCGAAAGGTCGGGTACAAGCCCGGCCTCGTTCATCGCCGCCACCACCTCTCGGCCGAAATCGGTCAGCCCCCGGTGGCCGACCTCGCCGGTCATGATGTCGCCGAGGGTGTTGTTGTGGTAATGAACGAGGGTCAGCATCCGCACCCCGTCCTCGCGCACCTTGGCAAGGCGCGTGAGATCGCGCTCGAGAAAATCCGCCCCCTCCATGGCAAGGATCATCCCCACCTGCCCCGCCGCCTTGGCCGCGCGCACGTCGCCCGCGCTGCGGCAGATGCGCACGAGCCCCCGCGCCTCGAGCGCGGCAAGATCGTCGATCTGGCGGCGATAGCTTTCCCAGGCCTCGCCGGGCTCGAATTCGCGCCGGGCCATGAGCCCGCCGCCCCCGAGGGTGAGCAGCTGGACATCGGCGACGCCGTTGAAGATCGCCCCGTCAACGCCGCCGGCGCGCATGTCGGCAACGGTCCGGTCTTCGAAGGTGCCGCCGATCAGCCGATAAAGGCGCAGCTTCGGGTCGAGCTTATCGGCGCTCTTGAGGAAGGTGCGCCCCGGGTGGGCATGGCTGTCGATGATCGGGTGGGCGGCCATGAAGGCGCGCGCCGCGGCGAGTTCCTCCTCGCTCAGCTCGAAGCCCACGTCGGCCGGCTGCGGCACCGCCAGCGGGCGCAGGCCGAACCAGTAGCCTGCCGCCCCCAGCGCCAGAAGCGCGCCGCCCCCGACCAGAAACTTTCGCCGCCTGCCCAAGATCGCGCTCCCCCTCCCGGGCGCATCGCGCGCCCGGCCTCATGGTGCCGATCGGAGGGCGAAAATCAAGCGCGCCGGCCTCAGGCCGGATCGCGGCCGAGGAAGATGTCGGGGTTGAACGTGCTCAGCCGGATGTCTTCGGCGCCCCAGCTGCGGCGGATCGCATGGGCATGGACATGCTTGCCCCCCGCCGCCTTCAGCGTTTCGATGGCCTTTTTCTCGTCGGCATCGTCGGCCACCGCCACCCAGAGCAGAAGGCCCCCGGCCTCGAGATCGCGCGCCACCTTCTCGGCATGGGCGCGCTCCATCGCCTTGCCGAGCAGCGCCCCGATCCCGCCGCCGACCGCGCCGCCGGCCAGCGCCGCGGCCATTGCCAGCGCCGCCGCGCCGCCCGTGGCCACGACGCCGAGCGCCCCGGCCATGCCGAGCAGATACATCGGCGCACCGATCACCGCGGTTTCGGCAAAGGCCCGGTCGGCCCGGCCGACGAAGGCCTTTTGCGGCACGCGCGGGTCATCCTCCAGTTCGGTCACCGGCTCGTAG
>RFKM01000158.1 GCA_003694465.1 Alphaproteobacteria bacterium | reverse complement strand
GGCCCGCCCGGCGCCGCCCGCGCCGCCCGCCGCCACCGCCAGCGCCGCGCCGGACGTGCCCGCGCCGTCCGAACCCGCGCCATCGACCGATGCCGCCCTCGATGCGGCCATCAACGATGCCCTTGCTTCGGTGACCAGCGAAGCGCCTGCCGCCGCGCGCCCCGCCGGACCGCCCCTCACCCGCGGCGAGAGGGACGGGCTGCGCGTGGCCGTCCAGCGCTGCTGGAACGTCGGCTCGCTCTCGACCGACGCCTTGGCGACCACGGTTGTCGTGCTGGTGAAGATGGCACCGGACGGGCGGCCGGAAAGCGTCGATCTGGTGTCGTCGAGCGGCGGCAACCAGACCGCAACGCGCCGCGCCTTCGAGGCGGCGCGCCGGGCGGTGATCCGCTGCGGGCTGCGCGGCTATCCGCTGCCGGCGGAGAAATACGCGCAATGGCGCGAGATCGAAATGACCTTCGACCCGTCGAACATGAGGATCAAGTGATGAGAAGCAGGACAGTTTCGGCGGATCGCCGCCGATCGGGCCGGGGGGCAGGGGCTTGGCGGACCGCGCAATTGCCGCTAGCGTCGGGCGGGGCGCTGCCGGGGAACAGACGGGAGGACAGGATGCAACCGTTTCGTGTTCTGGTCATGTTGCTGAGCCTTGCGGGGCTGGTGGGTCTCGGCGGGTTCGGGGCGCCGGAGGCTGCCCGGGCCGAGCCGCTGCGCATCGTCATCGACCAGGGCGTGATCGAGCCCTTGCCCTTTGCCATTCCCGCCTTCGTTGCCGCGCCGGGCGAGAGCCGGCAATATGCCGACGAGATTGCCCGCGTCATCGCCGACGATCTTTCGGGCACCGGCCTGTTTCGCGAGATCCCCGAATCGGCGCATGTCTCGCGCATCACCAGTTTCGATGCCCCCGTCGCCTATGCCGACTGGAAGGCGATCAACGCGCAGGCGCTGATCGTCGGCTCGGTGGCGGTGGGCGGCGGCAAGCTGGCGGTGAAGTTCCGCCTCTTCGACGTCTTCTCCGACGCGCCGCTCGGCGAAGGGCTGCAGTTCGTGGGCACCGTTGCCGGCTGGCGCCGCATCGCCCACAAGCTGGCCGACGTCGTCTATTCCCGGATCACGGGCGAGGGGGGCTATTTCGACAGCCGGATCGTCTTCGTCTCCGAGACCGGGCCGAAGAACGCCCGCCAGAAGCGGCTGGCGATCATGGATTACGACGGCGCCAACGTGCAATACCTGACCGATTCCGGCGCCATCGTGCTCGCCCCGCGCTTCTCGCCCGCCGGCGACCGGGTGCTCTACACCTCCTACGAGGGCGGTGCGCCGCAGATCTACCTGCTCGACGTCGCCTCGGTCGGGCGGGTGCCGCTGCCGACGCAGGGCGCCAACATGACCTTCTCGCCGCGCTTCTCGCCCGACGGGCAGTCGATCGTCTTTTCGCTCGAGAAGGGGGGCAACACCGACATCTACATGATGAACGTCGATGGCAGCGGCCTGCGCCGGCTCACCGATGCGCCCTCGATCGAGACGGCGCCCTCGTTCTCGCCCGACGGCAGCCAGATCGTCTTCGAGAGCGACCGCTCCGGCCAGCAGCAGATCTACGTGATGCCGGCCAGCGGCGGCGAGGCGCGGCGGATCTCGTCCGGGCCGGGGCGCTATGGCACGCCGGTCTGGTCGCCGCGCGGCGATCTCATCGCCTTCACCAAGCAGAACGCCGGGCGTTTCCACATCGGGGTGATGCGCACCGACGGCAGCGAAGAGCGCCTTTTGACCGCCTCCTTCCTCGACGAGGGGCCGAGCTGGTCGCCGAACGGGCGGGTGATCGTCTTCACCCGCACGACGCAGGGGGCCGACGGCGCCCCGGCGCTCTACACCGTCGACATTTCCGGGCGCAACCTGCGGCGGATCTCGACGCCGAGCGCCGCCTCCGACCCCTCGTGGGGGCCGCTGCAGCCCTGAGCCGGCGGCGGCAGGGGGCGATTCCCATTTCCGCCCGGCTCTGCTAAGCTCGGCGCAACGAGCGAAACACCAGAACACAGGACCTCAGATGAACAAGTTGACGATCGCGGTGATGCTGGTGGCGGCCCTCGGGCTCGCCTCCTGCGACAAGTCGAGCCGTTTCGGCGGAGGCGATGGCGCCGGCGCGGGGGCCGGGGCGGGCGATTTCGTCGCCGGCTCGCCCTCCGATCCGACCTCGCCGGCCTATTTCAGCCAGACCATCGGCGACCGGGTGCTGTTTGCCGTCGACCAGTCGACGCTCAGCCCCGAGGCGCAGGCGATCCTGATCAAGCAGGCCGCATGGCTGAACGAGAACCCCGAATACAATGCCATCATCGAGGGCCATGCCGACGAACAGGGCACGCGCGAATACAACATCGCGCTGGGCGCGCGCCGGGCGAGCGCCGTGCAGGGCTTCCTGATCGATCATGGCGTGGCGCCGAACCGGCTGAAGACGATTTCCTACGGCAAGGAACGGCCGCTGGCGATCTGTTCCGATGAAAGCTGCTATGCCCAGAACCGGCGCGCGGTGACGGTTCTGACCGCCGGCGGCGCCGGGGTCTGAGCACAAGCGGAGGGACCGTGCGATGCGGAGGCGATTTCTTGCGGCGGCGGCGCTGGCGCTGACGCTCTCGGCCGGCCCGGCGCCCGCCCAGCAGGCCGACGCGGCGACGCTGGCCGACATAAGGCAAGAGCTGACGGTGATCGGCGTCGAGATCCTGCGCCTCAAGCGTGAGCTCAACACCACCGGGGCGGCGGCGGTGCCGACCGGGGCGGGCACCACGCTCGACCGGGTGAACGCCCTCGAGGCCGAGCTGACCCGCCTCACCGCCCAGACCGAGGCGCTCCAGATGCGCATCGACCGGGTGGTGCGCGACGGAACCAACCGCATCGGCGATCTCGAGTTCCGCCTCTGCGAGCTCGAACCGGAATGCGACGTGGCCAGCCTGCCCGAAACGCCGGTGCTGGGCGGCGGCGAACTGCCCGCGGCCGCCGCGCCCCTGCCGGCCGAGCCGGGGCCGGAGGCCACCGCCTCGGGCGAACAGCTGGCCGTCGCCGAGCGCTCCGATTTCGATGCCGCGATGGCGGCGATGGACGCCGGGCGCGCGCAGGAGGCCGCCGACCGCTTCGCCGCCTTCGTCGATACCTACCCGGGCAGCCCGCTCGCCGGACAGGCCAATTACCTGCGCGGCGAGGCCTTGTGGGAACTGGGGCAGGTCGCCGCTGCCGCGCGTGCCTATCTCGCCTCCTACAGCGTCAGCCCGACGGGTGAATATGCCCCCGAAGCGCTGCTCAAGCTCGGGGTGGCGCTGGGCGAGCTCGGTCAGCAGACCGAGGCCTGCGTGACCCTCGGCGAGGTCGAAAAGCGCTTTCCCGACAACGGCCCGGTGGCCGAGGCGCGCGAGGCCATGGCCAAGCTGGGATGCAACTGACCGCCACCGCCGCCGCGCACATCGCGCCCCGGGTGCTGGCCAGCGGGCTTCTCGACGGGGTCGGAACGCTGGGCCTCGCCGTCTCGGGCGGGGGCGATTCGATGGCGCTTCTGCACCTGATGGCAACCCTCGCGCCCGCGCGCGGGCTCAGCCTGCGGGCGGCGACGGTCGATCACGGCCTGCGCCCCGAGGCGGCGGACGAGGCGCGCTTCGTGGCCGAGGTCTGCGCCCGGCTCGGGGTGCCCCACGAAACGCTGGTCTGGGACGGGCGCGCGGCGCGCGGCAACCTTCAGGCCGAGGCGCGGGCGGCGCGGTATCGGCTTCTGGCCGGCTGGGCGGCGGGGCAGGGCTGAACACCGTGACCGCCTCGCGCCGCGCCCGTTGGGGAGTTGCGCTTACGGAGCGTCGGCGAGCTTGTAGCTGACGTTGGGGCTCAAGAGGTGCTCCAGGCAGAGCGCGTAGCTCACGCCTTGCTCGACGTCGGCGGCCAGGTCGGCGACGGTGACGTGGCTGAGCGCTTCGAGCAGGGCGTCCCGCACGCGCCGCCACAAGCGGTTCCGGGCGTGGCAGCAGGTTTCGGCGGGGCACGCTTTGGGCCAGTTGAGGCTGACGCAAGCGAGCGGCGCCACCGGGCCGTCGATGGCGCGCATCACCTCGCGCAGGTTGATCTCGCTGGCGGCGCGCGCAAGCGCGTAGCCGCCGCCCGCGCCCTTTTTCGACGCGATGATGCCGCTAGCGCTCAAGGTCGCGAGCACCCGCGCCAGGTAGGAGC
>RFKM01000157.1 GCA_003694465.1 Alphaproteobacteria bacterium | reverse complement strand
GTGGCGGTGCTGGCCGGGGGGCTCGCGGGTTGGGCGGTTTCGCATTTCGTCATGGAGACGCGCTTTTCCTTCGACCCGGCTTCGGCGCTGGTGATCGTGCTGAGCGGCGTGACGGCCACCACCCTCGCCGGGCTGGCCTTTGCATGGCGGCCGCTGGCCGCCGCTCCGGCGCGGGTGTTGCGGGCGCGGGAATGATCAGCGCTGCCCTTTCCGGATCACCAGCTTGAGCGCCGACCAGACATCGTTCACGGCGCAGACCTTCACATCGACCAGCGGACCTTCGAGGGCAAGGGCGCGAATGCCATCTTCGGTGATGTCGGTCGGCCAGCGCGCCGCCCGCTTCGGCCAGCTCACCCAGATCATGCCATCGGGGGCGAGGCGGGCGCGGGCCTCGGCAAGATCGTCGGCCAGCACCGCGCGGCTGACCGAAAAGATGTGGATATAGTCGAACGGCCCGGGCGAGAGGTCGCGCCCGCGCAGCACGAGGTCAGAGCGGCGCAGGGTGCGCGAAAGGGGGAGTGCACCGAGATCGGCCGGCAGGCCGACCCAGCCGGCCCGGTGCCCGTTGCGAAGGCCCAGCTTCTCGATCAGTGAGGGAGACACTCCGGCGTTCATTCCTTCAAACTCGCAAGGCGTCAGGCCCGGCAAGGTTCGCCGGGCCCCACGGCCGCGTCAAGAGCTCTCAGAGCGTGCGCTGAACGTGCAGTTTCTTGATCTCGGCGATCGCCCGCGCCGGGTTGAGACCCTTCGGGCAGGTCTGGGTGCAGTTCATGATCGTGTGGCAGCGATAGACCTTGAAGGGGTCTTCGAGGTCATCGAGGCGCTCGCCGGTGGCTTCGTCGCGGCTGTCGACGATCCAGCGATAGGCGTGCAGGAGCGTCGCCGGGCCGAGGTAGCGGTCGGCGTTCCACCAGTAGCTCGGGCAGGAGGTCGAGCAGGAGGCGCACATCACGCATTCATAAAGCCCGTCGAGCTTCTTGCGGTCTTCGATCGACTGGCGCCACTCCTTCTCGGGGGTGGGCGTTTCGGTGATCAGCCAGGGCTTGATCGAGGCGTGCTGGGCATAGAAATGCGTCAGATCCGGCACGAGATCCTTCACCACCGGCATGTGCGGCAGCGGGTAGATGTTCACGTCGCCCTTGATCTCGTCGATGCCGTAAAGGCAGGCGAGGTGGTTCTGCCCGTCGATGTTCATCGCGCAGGAGCCGCAGATGCCTTCACGGCAGGAGCGGCGGAAGGTGAGGGTCGGGTCGATCTCGTTCTTGATCTTGATGAGCGCGTCGAGAACCATTGGCCCGCAATCGTCGAGATCGACGAAATAGGTGTCGACCCGCGGGTTCTCGCCGCTGTCGGGGTCATAGCGGTAGATCCGGAACTTGCGCAGGTTGGTCGCGCCCGCGGGCTTCGGCCATGTCTTGCCGGTGCGGATCACCGAATTCTTCGGAAGGGTCAGTTGAACCATGTCGCTACCTTTCGATTCGATCCAGGTCCGGGGCGGGCGCGCCGCCGGGTGTCGTCATGCAATGGCGCGTCGGGATGCACCCGGAGCAACGGGCCGATGCTCCGGGCAAATTCCCGCGCCAGACCGGGTCTGCATGCCCGATGCGGCGGCGATGTCCGCGCGCTCGGGTCATTGTCAGTAAACCCGCTTTTTCGGCGCCAGAACCTTCAGGTCGACGCCGCCTTCATCGGGGCCGGTCAGGGGCTGTTCATGGACCGGGCGATAGTCGAGGCGCGTCTTGCCCGACGCATCGACCCAGGCCAGGGTGTGCTTGCGCCAGTTCTTGTCGTCGCGCTCCGGGTAGTCTTCGTGGGCATGGGCGCCGCGGCTTTCGTGCCGGGCCTCGGCGCCTTCGATGATCGCCGATGCATTGGCCATGAGGTTGTAGAGCTCAAGGGTTTCCATCAGGTCGCTGTTCCAGATCAGCGAGCGGTCGGTCACCTTGATGGTCTGCATGTCGCCCCAGATCTCGCGGATCTCCTCGACCCCTTCGCGGAGCGATTCGCTGGTGCGGAACACCGCGGCGTTGTTCTGCATCGAGCGCTGCATCTTCAGCCGAACCTCGGCGGTGGCATTGTCGCCGTTGGCATGGCGGATGCGATCGAACCGGTCGAGGATGGCGTCGACCTTTGAATCGTCGGCATGGGGCACTGGCGCCTTGCGGTCGACGATCTGGCCGGCGCGCACCGAGGTCGCGCGGCCGATGACGACGATGTCGAGCAGCGAGTTGGTGCCCAGCCGGTTGGCCCCGTGCAGCGAGGCGCTGGCGCATTCGCCGGCCGCCATCAGGCCCGGAACCACGGCGTCGGGGTCGTCGGCCGTCGGGCGCAGCACCTCGCCCCAGTAGTTGGTCGGAATGCCGCCCATGTTGTAATGCGCGGTCGGCAGAACCGGGATCGGCTCTTTCGTGACGTCGACACCGGCGAAGATCCGCGCGCTTTCCGAAATGCCCGGCAGGCGCTCGTGGAGCACTTCGGCGGGCAGGTGGCTGAGGTTGAGGTAGATGTGGTCCTTGCGCGGACCGACCCCGCGCCCCTCGCGGATTTCGAGCGTCATGCAGCGCGAAACCACGTCGCGGCTGGCCAGATCCTTGTAGTGGGGGGCGTAGCGTTCCATGAAGCGCTCGCCTTCCGAGTTGGTCAGATAGCCGCCCTCGCCCCGGGCGCCCTCGGTGATCAGCATGCCGGGGCCGTAGATCCCGGTCGGGTGGAACTGCACGAATTCCATGTCCTGCAGGGGCAGCCCGGCCCGGGCCACCATGCCGCCGCCATCGCCGGTGCAGGTGTGCGCCGAGGTGCAGCTGAAGTAGGTCCGGCCCGCGCCACCGGTGGCCAGAACCACCAGCTTGGCGTTGAAGCGATGCAGGGTGCCGTCGTCGAGCTTCCAGGCCATGATGCCGGTGCAGGCGCCGTCATCGTCCATGATCAGGTCGAGCGCGAAATACTCGATGTAGAACTCGGCCTTGTGCTTGAGCGACTGGCCGTAAAGCGTGTGCAGCATGGCATGGCCGGTGCGGTCGGCGGCGGCACAGGCGCGCGAGACCGGCTTGCCCTCGCCGAATTCCGACGTGTGGCCGCCGAAGGGGCGTTGGTAGATCCGGCCGTCTTCGGTGCGGCTGAACGGCACGCCGTAATGTTCGAGCTCGTAGACCGCCCGCGGCGCCTCTCGGGTGACATATTCGATGGTGTCGTTGTCACCCAGCCAGTCCGACCCCTTGACGGTGTCGTACATGTGCCATTGCCAGTGGTCCTCGTCCATGTTGCCGAGGCTCGCGGCAACGCCGCCCTGCGCGGCGACGGTGTGCGAGCGCGTCGGGAAGACCTTGGTCACGCAGGCGGTGCGCAGGCCCTGTTCGGCCATGCCGAGGGTGGCGCGCAGACCGGCGCCGCCGGCGCCGACGACGACAACGTCGTAATCGTGGGTTTCGTATTCGTAAGCAGCCATGGGGGGTTCCTCAGCCGGTGAAGGCGATTTTCAGGATGGCGAATGCCGCGATCAGCGCGAACAGTGCCGAGACGAGGCGCATGGTGACGATCAGCACGATCTCCCAGCGGCCGTGGACGTAATCCTCGATGACGACCTGGATGCCCTGAACGAAGTGCAGGAAAGCGGTCAGGAAGAAGGCAAGGGCAATCACCGCGTTGACGGGGTGGGCATAGGCGGCGCGGGCCGCTTCGTAACTGTCGCCCAGATGGTAGGCCAGCGGGAAGACGAACAGCGGCGTCAGCACCGCAAGGGCGATGGCGCTGACGCGCTGCTCCCAGAAATGGCTGACGCCCGAGCGGGCGGAGCCAAGGCCGGTGGCGCGTTTGCGGTCGGTCAGGTAACGCATGGCTTTCTCCTCAAACCGAAACGGCGACCCAGAGGGTCAGCGCGGTGAGTACGAGCACCGTGACGATGCCGGCGATGGCCGAGCGGCGCACCCGCTTCTGCCCGAGCCCGGAGCCGGTATCCCAGACGAGGTGCCGCAGCCCGTTGGCGAAATGGAACCAGATCGAGACGAGGCCGCCGAGCAGGATCAGGATGCCCAGCCACGACATGGCCAGCGCATTCGCCCAGGAATAGGCCTCGGGCCCCGAGGCCAGCGCGAGGAACCACAGCGCCAGCAAGGCGACCATCGCGCCAATGGCCACGCCGGTGATCCGGTGCAGAATCGACATCGCCATGTTCAACGGCCATTTGTAGACCTGCAGATGCGGTGAAAGCGGGCGGTTGCCCCTGTCAATGTCGGCCATGACATGCCCTTTCGAACTGTTGGCGTTTGTGATCATGAATAGTCAAAATTGCTGCTCTGTCACGCGTTGCGACGCCCGCATTGCCAAATGAGAGCGGAAACACGGGCACTTTTTTGCGAAAGTGATCACAAGATGTTTGTCGTGATCACAAATTCCGGGCGCGATCGCCAAAATTGCGCGCTTTCGAAAATATTGCCATGTTTGAATGGGTTCGCCGGGCGCCGGGCCACGCGCTTCAGCGGTGCTCGGCCATGGATTCGAGTTCGGCGATCATCTCGGTGCAGATGATGATCTCGCGCGGGCCCGAATCGTAAAAGGCGTTCGATTCGCCGCAGGGGATGACGCTGACCGAAACCTTGCCCGGAATCGCCATGCGGGCGTTGAGCCGGTCGACCTCGCCGGCGACGAAGCGCGTGGCCCAGTTGCCGGCATCGAGCATCCAGTCCATGGTCAGCGCATCGCCCGGGGCTTCGGCCGCGAGCCGCTCGAGAACGGCGCCCCAGGCCCGGTCTGCCTGGGCGTATTCCTCTTCGCAGGTCTTGCGGCGCTCTTTCGGCAGGCCCAGACCCTCGGCAAACATCCGCCGCGCGTCCGGTCTGGCGCCGAACATCAGGCAGACGAAATTGTAGAACCGCTGCCGGTCGGGGCCGTGAACGTCCCACAGCGCCAGCGTCGCCTCGGAGCTGCCGGCCTCTCGGGCGTTGGCGTCATAGACGGCGGCCACGTCGCGGGCCATGCGCAGCACGGTGCGCTCGTCGTGCATCCGGTTCATCAGCACGACCGAGAAGCTGTCGGCGGCGAACTCCTCCGGCCCGAAAACCGGCAGGTCGAGCACGTCGATCAGCACATGGGCGAGCTCGTGATAGAGGGTCTCGACGATGTTCGCCTCGACGAACTGGCGGGTGTCCGACGCCTCGGGCGCGCCCGCCCGCGTAACCTTGCCCCGGTTGGGCGCAAGCGTGCTGGCCGGCGCGGCAAGCGGCAGGGCGAGGGCAAGGGTCAGCAGCAGGACGAGGGTGGGGCGCATGCCCCGATCAGACCGGCATCAGCGCCCAGTAGTCAAGATCGAGCAGAACGTCCGGCAGGTATTTCCCGTCGTCGCCGCGCAGGGCAAAGGCCGGGCTGCCGTGGCGCGTGGCCACGAGGCGCAGGCGCAGCGCCCCCACCCCCGGCGCCGCGGTTTCGGCCTTGTCGAGCACTTCCGACCAGGCCCGCAGCGTGTCGCCGGCAAAGCAGGGGTTGGCATGGGCGCCGGCATTGAGCCCGACGATCATCTGCGCATTGGCAAGGCCGTTGAAGCTGAGCGCCCGGGCGAGCGAAATCACGTGTCCGCCGTAGATCAGGCGCTTTCCGTCGTCGCGGTTTGTGGCGTCGAAATGCACCTTGGCGGTGTTCTGCCAGAGCCGGGTGGCGAGCATGTGCTCGGCTTCCTCGATGGTGACGCCGTCGACATGGTCGATGGTTTCGCCGATCTCGTAATCGCCCCAGCGGTGGCGCTCGCCGGCGAGGGTGAAATCGTAGCGGCGGAAATCGAGCCCCTCGGGGATCACCAGATCGGAGGGCGCGAGCGCCGGTTTCAGGGCCGGAACGAGGGTTTCGGGCGCCGGCGCTTCCGGGTCGCGCTTTCGGACCATCACCCAGCGGACATAGTCGAGCACCGGGGTTTCGTCCTGATTGAAGCCGCGGGTGCGCACCCAGACCACCCCCGAGCGGCCGTTCGAGTTCTGCTTCAGGCCGATCACCTCGCTTTCGGCGCGCAGCGTGTCGCCGGGGAAGACCGGTTTCAGCCAGCGCCCCTCGGCATAGCCGAGGTTGGCCACGGCATTGAGCGAAATGTCGGGCACGCTCTTGCCGAAGACGAGGTGGAAGGCGGCCAGATCGTCGATCGGCGCCGCCTTGAGGCCGCAGGCGCGGGCGAATTCGTCGGAAGAATGAAGCGCGTGGCGCGCCGGGTAAAGCGCGTGGTAGAGCGCGCGCTCGCCCCCCGAAACGGTGCGCGGCACGGCATGGCGGATCACCTCGCCGATGCGGTAGTCTTCAAAGAAACGTCCCGGATTGGTCTTGGCCATTTTCTTCTCCTGTGCGGTGCCGTCAGCCATAGGTGCCGAGGAAGGGATTGTGCCCGAGCCAGATGTGGACACCGGCAATCCCGGCGTAAAGCACCAGCGCCGCCAGCGCGGCGACGAGATCGTTGCGCAGGGGGCCGGGTTCCGGCCGCGCCCATGGCTCGGCGCGCGAGATCAGCGCCATCGACAGCAGTGCATAAAGCGCCATGCCGCCAAAGAGCACGATCGAGGCGAGATCGCCGTTCACCAGCAGATGGGCCACGGCCCAGATCAGGACGCCGGTGAGCATGTTGTGGCGCACCCGGGCGGCGACGCGCCCCGGCTTCAGGTTTCCGGCGATGAAGAAGAACAGCGCGAAGAGCATCAGCAGGTTGTTCAGATGCCCCATGCCGGGCAGCGGCGCATAGACCGGCACGACCGGCGCGGCGCGGTAGCCCAGCACCATCAGGATGATGCCGGCGAGCGAGAGCAGGCTGACGATACCCTTGCCCGCGCCCTCGCCGAGGGCGGCGCGCAGGCCCGGGGCGAGGCGCTTGAGCGTGTGCGAGACGGTCCAGAGCAGCAGGCCGAGAACGAGCAGGGTCATGGTTCAGCCCTCCGCCATCGCGGCAATCGCCTCGGCCTTGGCGATCAGCGCCTTGGCCGTGGCAACGTGCAGGTTCTCGACGATCTTGCCATCGACGACGGCCACGCCCTGACCGCTGGCCTGTGCTTCTTCGAAGGCGGCGATCTGGCGGCGGGCGAGGGCCAGCTCCTCTTCACCGGGGGCGAAGACCTCGTTGGCAATGGCGATCTGCGCCGGGTGGATCAGCGTCTTGCCGTCAAAGCCGAGGTCGCGCCCCTGCTGGCATTCGCGCCGCAGGCCCTCCTCGTCCTTGAAGGCGTTGTAGACGCCATCGACGATGCACACCCCGTCGGCCCGGGCGGCGATCACGCTCCACTGCAGGGCGGTCTGGATCTCGGCGCGGTCGGGGCCGGGGCGCGCGCCCAGCTCCTTCACGAGGTCGTTGGTGCCCATGACGATGCCGGCAAGGCGCGGATGGGCGGCAATCTCGCGGGCATTGAGAATGCCGGCGGCGGTTTCCATCATCGCCCAGATCGGCACGTCGGAAATCATCTCGGCAAGGGTTTCGATGTCGAGCGCCGAGTTGACCTTGGGCAGCAGGATCCCGTCGATGTCGGCGCCGCGAAAGGCGGCGACGTCGGCATTGCCCCAAGGCGTGTCGAACCCGTTGATCCGCACCAGCCGCGCGCGCTTGCCATAGCCGCCCTTGTCGATCTCGTCGCGCAGGGTGGCGCGGGCGGCGTCCTTGGCGTCGGGGGCGACGGCGTCTTCAAGGTCGAAGATGATCGCGTCGGCCGGAAGGGTGCGGGCCTTGTCAAGCGCCCGCTCCTTCGATCCGGGGATGTAGAGCACCGAGCGGAAGGGGCGGTTCGACTGGGTCATGATTCTCTCCGTGGGCAATTTTGTTGCGCAAGTGATCACGGAGACGCACGATTGCGCAAGCAGAAATTGCCGCATTGCAGCGGAAGGCGCGGCGCACGCCGGTTTTACCCCTCCTTCAGCCCGGCGCGGCAGGCTCTTGCCAAAGCCGGCGAGGGGCGCCGGCGTTGCAGGAGGCCCTTGTCATGCGTCTTTCGCCGTTTCCGCTCTTGCTTGCCTTCGGCCTGTCGCTGGCGGCGCCGGAGGCCGCGCGCGCCGACGGGGCGATCTGCGGCACCCGCGCCGACATGGCCTACCGCCTCGGCGCCATCGAGGGCGAGGGGCGCCTTGCCATCGGGCTTGCCGGCGACCGGCTGATCGAGCTTTTCGTCGCCCCCGAGACGGGCAACTGGACGATTCTCGTCACCTCTCCCGAGGGGCGGTCGTGCCTTGTGGCGACGGGCGAGGGGCTGGTCTGGTTCGGGGCGGTCGTGCCGCCGGGCGATCCGGCCTGAGATCAGGCGAGCGCGTCCCAGACGAGCTTGCCGCCGGTGGCGAGCAGAAGCGCGTAGGTCAGCGCGAAGAAGGCCCGTTCCGGCACGATGCGGTGCGCCCGCACCCCGAGCCAGACCCCGAGCAGCGCCACCGGCGCCAGCAGCAGATCGGCCAGAAGGGTGCGGGCGGTGAAGATGCCCAGCAGCGCATAGGGCACCGCCTTGGCGGCGTTGATCGCCCAGAAGACGATCACCGAAGTCGCCTGGTAGGTGATCTTGTCGAGCCCGCGCGAGAGCAGGAACACCGCCGCCGGGGGCCCTCCGGCATGGCTGACAAAGCTGGTAAACCCGGCCACGAACCCGGCCACCCGCCCGGCGAGAAGCGAAAGGTGATGCGCCTCGGGCCGGTAGAGCCCCAGCCGGCGCACCCCCTGCCAGCCGACGAAGGCCAGCGCCATCAGCCCGATCAGCAGGCGAAAGAGGTCCGGGTCGGTATAGCGATAGACGAGGGCGGCGACGAGGATGCCCGGGATGGTGCCCGAGATCATCGCCAGCGCCGAGCGGGTGTCCCATTTCTTCCAGTAGGGCCGCAGCGCCGCGACATCCATCAGCATGAGCAGCGGCAGCATCAGCCCGATCGCCTCGCCGGGGCCGAGAATCAGCGCCAGAAGAGGCGTGGCGGCAAAGGCCGCGCCACCGGCGAATCCGCCCTTCGAGACGCCCGCGAAAAGCACCGCCGGCACCGCGTAGGCGAAAAAGGCAAGGTCGATCTCCACGCGTCCCGGCGCTCCTCAACTCCCCCGATTGTTCGGGGTTTAGCGGTATCGGAGCGCCGCTTCCAGCCCGCACGCGCCAATGCCGCGGCGCAGCGCCCTTGCGAAATGGCCCCGGCGGGTTTACCCCCTTTGGCGGACACAACCTGACCGGAGACATTCCCATGGCTCGATCCAAGATTGCCCTCATCGGCGCTGGCCAGATCGGCGGCACGCTCGCCCACCTTGCCGCGCTCAAGGAACTCGGCGACGTCGTCCTGTTCGACATTGCCGAAGGCATCCCCCAGGGCAAGGCGCTCGACATTGCCGAATCCGGCCCCGTGGCCGGCTATGATGCCAGCTTCAAGGGCACCAACGATTATGCCGACATCGAAGGGGCCGATGTCTGCATCGTCACCGCCGGCGTGCCGCGCAAGCCGGGCATGAGCCGCGACGACCTGCTGGGCATCAACCTCAAGGTGATGAAGTCGGTCGGCGAAGGCATCCGCGAGCACGCCCCGAACGCCTTCGTGATCTGCATCACCAACCCGCTCGACGCGATGGTCTGGGCACTGCAGCAATACTCGGGCCTGCCGCCCGAAAAGGTGGTGGGCATGGCCGGCGTGCTCGACTCGGCGCGCTTCCGCCATTTCCTGTCGCTGGAATTCGGCGTCTCGATGAAGGACGTGACCGCCTTCGTCCTCGGCGGCCATGGCGACACGATGGTGCCGCTGCCGCGCTACTCGACCGTGGGGGGCATTCCGCTGCCCGACCTCGTCGACATGGGCTGGACCACGCAGGACAGGCTCGACGCGATCGTCCAGCGCACCCGCGACGGCGGCGCCGAGATCGTCGGCCTGCTGAAAACCGGCTCGGCCTTCTATGCCCCGGCCACCAGCGCCATCGAGATGGCCGAGGCCTATCTGAAGGACCAGAAGCGCGTTCTGCCCTGCGCGGCATGGGTCGACGGCGCGCTGGGCCTTGACGGCATCTATGTCGGCGTGCCGACGGTGATCGGCGCCGGCGGCATCGAGAAGGTCATCGACATCCGCCTCTCGAAAGAGGAGCAGGCGATGTTCAACAAGTCGGTCGAGGCGGTGAAGGGCCTCGTCGAGGCCTGCAAGGGGATCGACCCGGCGCTGGCCTGAACCGGCGGCACGATCTGCGAAAGGGCCGGCGCCTTGCCGGCCCTTTTCCTTGCGGCCGACTCACCGCCGGCCTGCGACCGACTGCCGCGGTTCGGCAATCGTGATCACAATTTTGAAAGGTGTGATCACAACGGGCCGAAATTTTACCTCATGGCAAGGCTTGCGGCAGAAAACCGTTTATCCGCGCCCCGTCTCGTGCCATCAACCGCACGATCGCAAGAAGACGGGATTGGTCCATGAACATCCACGAATATCAGGCGAAGGCGCTTCTTCGCAGCTATGGCGCTCCGGTTTCCGACGGGCGCGTCGTTCTCAAGGCCGACGAAGCGAAATCCAAGGCCGGCGAGCTTGACGGGCCGCTGTGGGTCGTCAAGGCGCAGATCCACGCTGGCGGCCGCGGCAAGGGCCACTTCAAGGAGCCCGAGGCCGGTGAGAAGGGCGGCGTGCGGTTGGCCAAGTCGGTCGAGGAAGCGGCCGAAGAGGCGCGCCGGATGCTGGGCCGCACCCTCGTCACCCACCAGACCGGGCCCGCCGGCAAGCAGGTCAACCGGATCTACATCGAGGAAGGCTCGGGCATCTCGCGCGAGCTCTATCTCGCCCTGCTGATCGACCGCAAGACCAGCCGCATCTCCTTCGTCTGCTCCACCGAGGGCGGCATGGACATCGAGGACGTGGCCGCCAAGACGCCCGAGAAGATCCTTTCGTTCTCGGTCGATCCGGCCACCGGCTACCAGGGTTTCCACGGCCGCCGCATCGCCTTCATGCTCGGCCTCGAGGGGGCGCAGGTGAAGCAGTGCGTGCAACTCATGGGCACGCTCTACCGGCTCTTCACCGAGAAGGACATGGAGATGCTCGAGATCAACCCGCTGATCGTCACCGACACCGGCGATCTGAAGGTGCTCGACGCGAAATTCGGCTTCGACAACAACGCGCTCTACCGGCACCCCGACATTGCCGAGCTGCGCGATACCTCCGAGGAAGACCCGAAGGAGCTCGAGGCCTCGAAATACGATCTCAACTACATCGCGCTCGACGGCGAGATCGGCTGCATGGTCAACGGCGCCGGCCTTGCCATGGCGACGATGGACATCATCAAGCTCTACGGCGCCGAGCCCGCCAACTTCCTCGATGTCGGCGGCGGCGCCACCAAGGAAAAGGTGACCGAGGCCTTCAAGATCATCACGTCCGACCCGAAGGTGAAGGGCATCCTCGTCAACATCTTCGGCGGCATCATGCGCTGCGACATCATCGCCGAGGGCGTGATCGCGGCGGTCAAGGAAGTCGGCCTCAAGGTGCCGCTGGTGGTGCGCCTCGAGGGCACGAATGTCGAGGAGGGCAAGGCGCTCATCAACAATTCGGGCCTCGATGTCATCGCCGCGGACAACCTCGCCGATGCCGCCGAGAAGATCGTCAAGGCGGTGAAGGGCTGAGGCCCGCGCCATGAAGGCGGTCGTCCATATCGGCTTGCCCAAGGCGGGCAGCACGACGATCCAGGAATTCCTGCGCCTCAATGCCGACGCGCTCGAGGGGCAGGGGTTTCTCTATCGTCGCTACCGCCCGCGCGAGGAATTGCAGGGCGAATACCTGACGCTCGCCTGCAATGCCCGCGGCAAGCTGTTCGACGACCCGCTGCGCAAGGTCCGCTTTCGGACCCGGTCGCTCGAACAGCTGCGCGCCGAGGCGGCGGCGGTCGAGGCCTGGATCGGCCGGCAACTGGCCGGCGCGCAGGCCGAAACCTGGCTGGTCTCGAGCGAGATGCTGACGGCGGCGCTGCGCAACCGCGCCGGCGTCGAGGCGATCCACCGCTGGTTT
>RFKM01000156.1 GCA_003694465.1 Alphaproteobacteria bacterium | reverse complement strand
GCGATCAATCTCGACAAGTGGAACAGCCTTGGCGACGACCTGAAATCGCTGATCTCGGACAGGATCAAGACCGATTTCGAGGCCCCGGCCTGGGCCGCCGCGCAAGGCGCGCTGGATAACGACATCCATTGCCTCACCGGGAACGGCCCCTGCGCCTCGGGCGAGGCGCGTTCGATGAAACTGGTCGAGGTCTCGGACGCCGATTTTGCCCGGGCGCGCGAGGTTCTGGTGACCAAGGTGCTGCCCGATTGGGCAGAGCGTGCCGGCGGCGACTGGGCGCAGCGCTGGAACGACAGCTTCGGCAAGGTCGTCGGCGTGCAGATCGGCGGCTGACCGGCAACAGGGGGGAGAGCCAGACATGGCACCGACGATACTTTTGGCGCTTAAGCGGCTCAACCACGCGGTCGCGATCCTGGTTGGTGTCCTGCTGCTGGCGTGCGTCGCCTTCGTCCTGGCAGACATCGTGCTGCGCCAGATCGGCTCTTCCCTCGGCGGCACCGACGAAATCTCGGGCTATGTGATGGCCATCGCCACCTCCTGGGGCATGGCCTATACGCTGACCGAGCTCGGCCACGTCCGCATCGACATCCTGCGCAGTCGCGCGCCGTCGCGCGGCCGCGCCGCTCTTGACCTAACGGCAATGCTGGCGCTTGCCGTCACCGTCACTCTGGTTGCGATCCGTGGCTGGCCGGTGCTGGCCCGGTCGCTGGCCAACTCTTCACGCGCCAACACCCCGCTCGAAACCCCGCTGGCCCTGGTGCAGGCGCCGTGGCTTGCGGGCTGGGTGTGGTTCGCCATCACGACCTGGCTGATGATCCTGGCCGCCGCGCTCTTGTTGCTGCGCAGCGATCACGCGGCCTCCGAGGCCGCCATCGGTACTTTCGGCGAACTGGATGCGTTGAAATGATCGCCTATCTGACCATCGGCCTTCTCGGCCTTCTGTGCCTGTCGATCCCGGTCGGCATCGTCCTGTTCCTGCTCGGCTTCGGCATCGACGTCTTCTTCAGCCCGTTTCCCTTGAGCAGGGGGCTCGGCAACCTTGTCTGGTCGACATCCAACAATGCCACCCTGATCGCCATCCCCTTTTTCGTTCTCCTGGGCGAGATCCTGGTGCGATCGGGGCTCGCCACCCGCACCTACGCGGCCCTGGACCGCTGGGTTAGCTGGCTGCCCGGCGGGTTGGTGCACGCCAATATCGCAACGGCGACGATGTTCTCTGCCACCTCCGGCTCGTCGGTGGCCACCGCCGCGACCGTCGCCACGGTGGCGATGCCGCAGGCAGAGAAGCTGGGCTATGACCCGAAGCTCTTTTCCGGAGCCATCGCAGCCGGCGGCACGCTGGGCATCATGATCCCCCCCTCGATCAACCTGATCGTCTACGGCTTTCTGACCCAGACCTCGATTCCGCGGCTGTTCCTCGCGGGCCTCGTGCCCGGCGTGGCGCTCGCGCTTGCCTTCATCGCGGTGACGGTGCTGATCTGCGCGGTGCGCCCTGGCCTGGGCGGACAGCGACGCGTGTTTCCGCTGACCGAGATGCTGCGGGCGCTTCTCGACCTGATCCCGATCATCCTGCTGTTCACCGTCATCATCGGCACCATCTACAAGGGCTGGGCGACACCGACCGAGGCTGCGGCGGTGGGCGTGGCCGGGGCGCTGGCGATCGCGGCGATGTTCAGCGGCATCAGCCTGTCGATGCTGGCCGAGGCGGTCCGCGGAACCGTGAAGATCACCTCGATGATCATGCTGGTGGTGATCGGCGCCTCGTTCTTGAACTTCACGCTCGCCTCGGCGGGGATCGGGCGAGAGTTGCAGGCCTTCCTGAACGGGCTCGGCCTGTCGCCGCTGGGCTTCATCCTCGTTCTGGTGGTGATCTACATCGTGCTGGGCTTTTTCATCGAGACGCTGTCGCTGATGGTGGTGACCATCCCGATCGTCGTGCCACTGGTTATAGAGCAAGGCTATGACCCGATCTGGTTCGGGATCCTGATGATCGTGCTGATCGAGATGGCGCTGATCACGCCGCCTGTGGGCCTGAACCTCTATGTGGTTCAGGGCGCGCGCGGCAAGGGACGGATGAGTGAAGTCATGCTGGGCACGCTGCCCTACATCGCCGCGATGCTGGCCATGATTGCCGCCCTCATCGCCTTCCCGCAGATCGCGCTCTGGCTGCCGTCCGCCGTGAACGGGTGAACCAAGATGCGCTTCGAAACCTCCGACGGCATGATCGAAGCCCCGATCGACGCCCTGATCGTGGCCGGCTGGACAGGCCGCGATGGCGCGGCCGTGCAGCACCACATCGACGAGCTTGCCGCGATCGGTGTGACACCGCCGTCGCGGGTACCGCTGTTCTATCGCGTGTCGAACACATTGGTCACGCAAACTCCGGAGATCCAGGTATTGGGTGAGCACACATCGGGCGAGGTCGAGCCCCTGCTGCTGAACATCAGCGGCATTCTCTGGCTGGGCCTGGGGTCGGACCATACCGACAGGGCGCTCGAAACGGTCTCGGTCGCCGCGTCCAAGCAGGCCTGCGCCAAGCCTGTTGCGCCGGGCCTCTGGCCGATGAAGGAGGTCGAAGATCATCTCGACCGCCTCGTTCTGCGTTGCCACATCAAGGAGCACGGCGACTGGTCCCTCTATCAGGAGGGCACCCTCGCCGCGATCCGGCCGCTCGATGAACTGGCCCGCGATGCAGAGCTCGCGCCCGGCGGCGCGATGCTGTGCGGCACGGTTCCGGCGCAGGGTCCGATCCGCCCCGGTGTTGCCTGGCGGATGGTACTTGAAGACCCGTTGCGAGAGTGCTCGCTTGCCCTTTCCTATCGCGTGACGACGCTACCGGCCGTGTCCTGAAGCCTGCAAATGATGAGCGACCTTCCGGAAAAACCCATCCTCTCGCCGACAGACGTCTGGCCGCGCGTGGTTCCGCTCGGCGCGGATGGTCTGCTGGTAAGTTTCAGCGATCGCCTTGGCGAGGCCGCCAACCGCGCCGCGCTGGCCTTTCGCGCCGCCGCAGAGGAGCATGAGATCGCAGGTCTGGCGGAAACGGCAACCAGTCTTGCCTCAACCTACTTGCGTTTCGACCCAGACAGGATCGCACTTGGCGACGCCGAAACGGCTGTCCGCGCGTTCGTGACTACACGCGACTGGTTTGCCGCGCCGATGCCAGCGGGGAGGCGCCTGTGGCACATTCCGTGCGTGTTCGACACGGGCCTCGCACCGCAACTGAAAGAGGCGGCCGCGATGGCCGGCCTGTCGCCCGAGGCAGCTGTCCGCTCGATCTGCGGCACACGTTTGCGGGTCCAGACCATCGGCTTCGCGCCAGGTCAGCCCTATCTGGGCGAATTGCCGAACTGTTGGGACATTCCCCGGCAGAACGCGCTGACCGAACGCATCCCGGTGGGGGCCGTCTGCGTGGCGATCCGCCAAATCGTTCTGTTTTCTGCCTCGACCCCGACCGGATGGCGCCACGTTGGCCAGACCGCCTTTCGCGCTTTCCGCCCAGAGGCCGATCACCCTTTCCCGCTCAGGCCCGGCGACGAGGTTGAGTTTCAGCCGGTGCCGGCGGCGGACTACGATGGGTTGCTGAATGCCGGTCCCGACGGGGGCGCAACCTCGGAGCTTTTGCCATGACGGGCCTTCGCGTGATCCGCGCCGGACCATCGGTGACGGTACAGGATATGGGCAGGCCAGGCCTCTTGGCCTACGGCCTGTCGCGAGGCGGCGCGATGGATCGTCTGGCGCCGGCAGAGGGCGCCGCCCTGCTGGGGCAAAATTCAGATTTGGCGGCGCTCGAAATGGCCGGATTTGGCGGTGTGTTCGAGGCGGAAGGCGATCTGCGGATTGCGCTTACCGGCGCCCCGATGGCGGCCGAGATCGACGGCGAGCGCGTGGCCTGGAACGCCTGCCATGCGCTCCCAAAGGGCGAGCGGCTGTCGATCGGTGGTGCCATGCAGGGCGTCTATGGCTACCTCTCGATCGGAGGCGGGCTGGACACGCCTATTATGCTCGGCTCGCGCGCGGCCCACATCGCCGCAGGTATCGGTCGGCCCCTCGCCGCCGGTGACTTCCTGGCGGCCGGAGCAGACCCGCGGCCGGACAAGGTTGGCCTTGGGCTCAGGAGCACGCAAAGATTTGGCGGCGGTACGGTCAGGGTAATTCCCGGGCCGCAGACAGCGCTTTTTTCGGCTGAGGTTCTGGAACGGTTCGGGTCCGAAGTGTTTCGGCGCGACGCACGCGGCAACCGCATGGGGGTGCGGCTGCTGCCACAGGGTGACGGGTTCGCGACGAATGCGGGCCTGTCGATCATGTCCGAAATCGTGGTGCCAGGCGACATCCAGGTGACCGGCGAAGGGACTCCTTTCGTGCTCATGGCCGAGTGCCAGACAACCGGCGGCTATCCCCGCATTGGCACCGTGCTGCCCACTGATCTTCCGATCGTCGCACAGGCTGGCCCTGGGGCGACGCTGTGCTTTGTGTGGGTCGATCTGGAGACGGCGGAAAACATCGAAGCAGCCGAGCGCAAGAGGATCCGATCTTTGGGCAGCGAGGTTTTTCCGTTGATTCGCGACCCTTCCGCAATCCCCGATCTCCTTTCCTATCAACTGATCAGTGGGGCAACGGCCGGGGACGACCTTGAAAGAGAGGACGAATGGAGCTGACGATAGATCTGAACGCAGACATGGGCGAGGGCTTTGGCCGCTGGGAAATGGGCGATGACGAGGCACTGCTCGACATCGTGACCTCGGCCAACATCGCCTGCGGCATGCATGCGGGCGATTGGGACACCATGGCACGCACGATGTGCCTTGCTACGAAGCGTGGTGTGGGCATTGGTGCGCACCCGGGTTTTGCTGATCTTCAAGGTTTTGGCCGTCGGCGGATTGACATGTCGCCGGACAGTGCCGCCAGCCTTGTGGCCTATCAGGTCGGTGCGGCCCGGGGTATCGCGCGGTGTTGCGGTACCGACATTCGCCATGTCAAGCTGCACGGTGCGCTGGCCAACATGGCGGCGGATGACGAGAGCCTCGCCCGCACCTGTTTCGAGGCAGCGCTCAAGGCAGCGCCGGATGCGATCATCATGGTAATCGCTGCTACGGCCCAGGCGCGCGCCGTCGAAGCGATTGGATGTGCGGCAGCCTTTGAGATATTTGCCGATCGCGCATATGCCGAGGATGGTTCCCTCATGGATCGGCGACTGCCGGGCGCGGTCATTGATGACGCCGACGCTGCGGCGGAACGAGTATTGGAAATGCTCAGAAAGGGCGCCATCATCACCGTTAAAG
>RFKM01000155.1 GCA_003694465.1 Alphaproteobacteria bacterium | reverse complement strand
CTCGTGGCCGGTGAAGGGATAGAACGGGTGCTGGAAGGACGAGCAGAACAGCACCCTTGGCTCGTTGCGGAAGATGTCTTCGGTGCCGTTGCCGTGGTGTACGTCGAACTCGACGATCGCCACCCGCTGCAAGCCGTGCACTTCAAGCGCATGGCCCGCCGCCACGGCGATGTTGTTGAACAGGCAAAAGCCCATCGCCCGGTCGCGCGTGGCATGGTGGCCGGGCGGGCGCACGGCGCAGAACACCTCGCGCATCTCGCCCTTCATCACCAGATCGACGGCCAGAACCCCCGCCCCCGCCGCGCGCTCGGCGGCGCGCAGGGTGCCGGGGCTCATCACCGTGTCGCCGTCGATCTCGACCGGCGGCTCGCCCGGCCCCGGCGCCATCTCGTAGACCCGGGCCACATAGGCCGGATCGTGGACCCGCTCGAGATCGGCGCGCGCGACGCGCGGCGCGTCGTAATGGCGCAGCACGTAATCCATGCCCGAGGCGATCATCCGGTTGGTGATCGCCTGCAGGCGCTCGGGCGCGTCCGGGTGCAGCGCCCCGGTCTCGTGCCCGAGGCATTCGTGGTGTGAAACGATGCCCAACATGGCGTCCTCCCCTTTGCCCGCTCCTAAAGGTTGCGCTCGACCAGAACGATGTCGGGCTCGGCGGGGTCGATCCGCTGGCTGAACCCCAGTTCCGACATCAGCTTCAGCATCGGCGCGTTGTTCTTGAGCACCGTGCCCTCCATCACCGTCATCCCATGGTCGCGCGCCGCCCGGAACAGCGCCTTCATCAACCGGGTGCCGATGCCCTTGTGCTGAAGCTGGTCGCCGACGACGATGGCGAATTCGCAGCTCTTGCCGTCGGGGTTTATGACATAACGCGCCACCCCGACCTGCTCTTCCTTCCGGCCGCGGCGCACCATCGCCACCAGCGCCATCTCGCGCCGGTAGTCGATCTGGGTGAACTGCACCAGCATCTCGGGGCTGAGCTCGTTCAGCGCGCCCATGAAGCGGAACATCTTGGCCTCGTCCGAAAGCCCGCGCACGAAGCTCTGCTCGCTTTCGGCGTCCTCCGGGCGGATCGGGCGGATGACGAGGGGCGTGCCGTCGGGCAGGAATTCCTCGTGCACGAGGTGGCGCGGATAGGGGTGAATGGCAACGTGGTCATAGCGCCCGTCGCGCGCCGGCGGACGCGCCACCTTCACCCGCGCATCGACGGCCAGAACCCCGTCGGCACCGGCAAACAGCGGGTTGATGTCGAGCTCGACGATCTGCGGCAGCTCGCAGATCATGTCGGAGACCCGCATCAGCACGTCGATCACCGCCTCGCGGTCGACGGCCTCGCGGTCGCGGAACGCGCCCAGCAGCGCCGAAACCCTTGTGCGGTTGATCAGCCGGCTCGCCAGCACCGAGTTGAGCGGCGGCAGGGCGACGGCGCTGTCTTTCAGCACCTCGACCATCGTGCCCCCGGCGCCGAAGAGAATCGCCGGCCCGAAGACCGGGTCGCGGCTGGCACCGATGACCAGCTCGCGCGCACCGCGCAGATGCGACATCGGCTCCACCGTCACCCCCTTGATGCGGGCGTTGGGCCGGGCGGCCTTCGCCGTTGCCACGATATCGCGGAAGGCCACCATCGCCTCGGCGGCGTCGGTGATGTTCATCCGCACCCCGCCAATGTCGGACTTGTGGGAAATGTCGGGCGAATTGATCTTCATCGCCACCGGGAAGCCTACGGTTTCGGCCGCGACGAGCGCCTCGGCCTCGGAGGCGGCCTCGATCGTCGTGTTCACGGGGATGTGGAAAGCCCGCATCAGCGCCTTCGACTCGACCTCGGAGAGCATGTCGCGCTCGTCGGCCAGCACCGCCTCGACGATCATCCGCGCGCCGTCAAGGTCGGGGTGGTGCTGTTCGCCAAGGGGCGAGGGCGTCTCGAGCGCCAGTTTGCGGTTGCGATGGTGCTGCACGAGATAGGAAAAGGCCGAAACCGCCGGTTCGGGCGTGGCAAAATCGGGCAGACCCTTCGACGACAGGAGCTCGCGCGCCTCGGCCACGGAGGTTTCGCCCATGAAGCTGGCCAGAACGGGCTTGGTGCGCCGCTGCGGCAGAACCTCGACCACCGCGCGGGCGATGGCGGTGGCATCGGTCATCGCCTGCGGGGTCAAGAGCACCAGAAGCCCGTCGGTGTTGGGGTCGTCGTAGGCGGCCTTGACGGCGGCGGCATATTCCTTCGGCCCGGCGTCGCCAAGCACGTCGATGGGGTTGGACCGGCTCCAGTAGGGCGGAAGCACCTTGTCGAGGCTGGCGATGGTTTCGGGGGCGAGGTTGGAGAGCCGCACCCGGCAATCACCGGCCCGGTCGGCGGCCAGAACCCCGGCGCCGCCGCCGTTGGTGACGATCGTCAGCCGTTCGCCCCGGGTTCGCTTGTTGGCGGCGAGAATCTCGGCGGCGGCAAAGAGCTGCCCGAACGAAAGCGCGCGCACCGCGCCGGTGCGCTCGAGCGCGGCATCGAACACGGCATCGGCGCCCATCAGCGCCCCGGTGTGCGTGGCGGCAGCCTTCGAAGAGGTCTCGTGCCGGCCCGACTTCAGCACGATCACCGGCTTGAGCCGCGTCGTCGCCCGCATCGCCGAAAGGAAATCGGGCGCCCGTTTGATTCCCTCGACGTAAAGCAGAATCGCATCGGTGTGGGGATCGGTGGCGAGAAACTGCATCACGTCGCCGAAGTCGATGTTGGTGGCGTTGCCGAGGCTCACCAGCGCCGAAAAACCGAGGTGATGCGGGCCGGCCCAGTCGGCGATCGCCGCGTTCAGCGCGCCCGACTGGCTGATCAGGGCGATCCGCCCCTTCGGCGTGCCCGCGCGCAGGAAGGTGGCGTTCATCTTCTGCCACGGGCGCACGAGGCCGACGCAGTTCGGCCCCATGAAGCGCACCCCGGCGCGGCGGGCCGCCTCGACCAGCTCGCGCTCGTAGTGCGCGCCATCGCCGTCGCCTTCGCCGAAGCCGGCCGACAGGATGATGGCGTTGCGCACGCCGGCCTCACCACAATCGCGGATGATGCCCGGAACGGTGCGCGCGGGCGTCGCGATCACCGCCAGATCGACCTCGGCGCCGACCGACTGGATGTCGGGGAAGCATTTCAGCCCGGCAACGGAGCGGTGATGCGGATTGATCGGAAAGATCGCCCCCTCGAACCCGTCTGCAAGCAGGTTCGACAAGACCTTGGCGCCCACGCGGTCTGCCTTGTCCGAGGCCCCGAAAACCGCGATCGAGCGCGGGTTCATCATCCGCGCGAGGGGATTGGCTTCCATTTGACTGCTCCGTTACCGCCTCAAGGGCGGTCCTTGATGTCGCGTTACGGCTGCTGTGTGGCGGCAGGGGAGGAGCCCGTCCTTGATACGGGTCAAATTGCGGCGGATTACGGGGGCGACAGGCCGTGACGTTGCGTCATGTCAAAGGCAATTGCCGCGCGCGGCGCCACATTGCACAAGGACGAAGGAGGCAGGCATGACCGAGCGGCACCCCCAAGGGCTGACAAGCGAAGAGGCACGCGCGCGGCTGGCCCGCTTCGGGCCGAACAGCCTTGGCGAGGCGGCGCGCGCGCGCTGGCTTGCCACCCTCCTTCGCCAGTTCACCGGCCTTCTCGTGCTGATCCTGATTGCCGCCGCGCTCATCGCGCTGGCGCTGGGCGAAACCGTCGACGCCCTTGCCATCGGGTTGATCGTTCTGCTGAACGGCATGCTCGGCTTCGTGCAGGAATGGCGGGCCGAAAACGCCCTGGCTTCGCTGCGCGCCATGCTCATGCCCCAGGCCCGGGTGCTGCGCGACGGGGCGGAAATCCGCATCGACGCGCGCGAGATCGTGCCCGGTGACATCGTCCTGATCGCCGCCGGAGAACGCGTGCCCGCCGATCTGCGGCTCATCGAGAGCATCGATCTGATGTTCGACGAAAGCGCCCTCACCGGCGAGAGCCTGCCGGTGGCCCGCAGCGCCGACGACCCCGAGCCCTTCGCGCGGATGGGCACGTCGGTTCTGGCCGGCCACGGGGTTGGCGAGGTGGTGGCGACCGGGCTCGAAACGGCCTTCGGCGAGATCGCCCGCCTGACCGGGTCGGTCGGCCGCAAGCCGACCCATCTGCAAGAGGTGCTGGCACGGCTGGCGCGGCAACTGGCCCTTGCGGCGGGGCTGCTGGCGGCGCTGGTGGCCGGGGTCGGGGTCTGGCTGGGGCATCCGGCGCAGGAGATGTTTCTCGTTGCGCTGTCGCTGGCAGTGGCGGTGGTGCCGGAGGGGCTGCCGGCGGTGGTCACCATCACCCTTGCCTTGGGGGCGGCGGCGATGGTGCGTCAGAGGGCCCTGGCCCGCCGGCTGCAGGCGATCGAGACGCTCGGGGCGGCGAGCGTCATCTGCACCGACAAGACCGGCACCCTGACCGAAAACCGGATGACGGCGACGCGGATCTGGATGCCGGGGGCCGAGCTGCACGCCACCGGCGCCGGGCATGACCCGTCCGGGCAGATCGAAAACCCCGGCGGAGGTCCGGTGCCGGAGGCGGCGCGGGCCGATCTCACCGCCCTGCTCGAGGTTGCCGCGCTGTGCAACAACGCCCGCCTTGATCCGGGGCCGGAGGGATGGGCGCTGCGCGGCACGCCCACCGAGGGCGCGCTTCTGGCCCTTGCGATGAAGGGCGGGATTGATGCGCCGGATGACGCGGCGATTCTCGCCGAAAGCCCCTTCAGCGCCGAACGCAAGCAGATGAGCGTGCTGGCGCTTCTGGACGGCGGCGCACAGGTGCTGGTCAAGGGCGCGCCCGACCGGGTGCTCGCGCGCTGCACCCGCTATCGGATGAACGGCACCGATCGCCCCCTCGGCCCAGAGGCGCGCGAGCGCATCCGGCGCGCCCATGACGCCATGGCCGGCTCGGGGCTTCGAGTGATCGCCTTCGCGCGGGGCGAGGGCGCGCCGGGAGCCGACCCGGGCGCGGCGGAGGGG
>RFKM01000154.1 GCA_003694465.1 Alphaproteobacteria bacterium | reverse complement strand
CGGCCAGCACGTCTTCCTGGCCGATGCCCAGCCGCGCGCTCACCTCTTCGAGCGTCGCCACCTTCGCCTCGCGCCCGAGGATCGGTTCGGCCACCGTGCCGGTCAGGCGTCCGTTCTCGACGATCAGCGTATTGGCGCGGGCCTCGTCGAAGCCCAGCGCCTCGGCCACACGGCGCGCAAAGGCCGTAAACCCGCCCGCACCAGAACCGCATGGGCGCCATGGGCCTTCATCGTGGCAACCAGCGTCTTCCCGCCGGGGGTGAAGCTGATTCGCTCGTTCAGAACCTTCTCGATCACCCCGGCATCGAGACCTGCCAGCAGCCCGACCCGCTCGCGCAGCGCCCCCTCGAAATCGAGCTCCCCATTCATCGCCCGGGCGGTGATCTCGGCCACCCGCGCGCCAACGCCGGCCTCGTCGGCCAGTTCGTCGATGCATTCCTGCCGGATCATCGTCGAATCCATGTCGGCGATCAGCAGGCGCTTGCGGCGCCCCGCCGAGGGGAGCACCGCCAGGTCGACACCCATCCCCTGCAGATCGCTCCAGACCTCCTCGACGTTGCCCGGCCGCGCGCCAAGGCCGAACTCGGCCGCCTCGCCCGGCGCAAGCCAGACCGCCCGGCCCCCGCCCCAGGCGTTGCGCAGGTTTTCGACGAGCGCCCCATCGAGCGCGTCAGGCCGGGAAATGAGCGTTGCGACAAACATGCGGGCCTCCTTCATGCGCGCCCTCCGATAGCCGGTCGCGCCGGTTTGCACCAGAGGCTCTGGCGCCCCCGCCCCCTACAGGGCCGGCGCGAATGGTTCTCTGGACGCCGAAAGTTTCCGATCCGCTCCAGAATGTGTCGTTTTTTGCGCCGAAATGTCCGCTTCCGGGCCATTTTCCCTATTGTGCGGGCGCGGCATTGCCCGTAACAGCGGCAGCGGGACACGCCTCCCCAACGAGGCGCGCATATCTGGAAGGATACCATGACCGATACCCCGATCCCGGCGACGCGGCCGGCCAATCCGCGTTTTTCTTCGGGCCCCTGCGCGAAGAACCCCACCTTCAGCCTCGACAAGCTTGCAGATGCCCCCCTTGGCCGCTCGCACCGCGCCGCCATCGGCAAGGCAAAACTGAAAGCCGCGATCGACCAGACGCGCGAAATTCTCGGCATTCCCGACGATTACCGCATCGGCATCGTGCCCGCATCCGACACCGGCGCCGTCGAGATGGCGCTGTGGTCGCTGCTCGGGGCGCGCGGCGTCGAGATGCTCGTGTGGGAAAGCTTCGGCGCCGGCTGGGCGACCGACGTGACGAAACAACTCAAGCTCGACGCGGTGGTGAAAAAGGCCGATTACGGCCAGCTGCCCGACCTCGCCAGCGTCGATTTCGACAATGACGTCGTGTTCACCTGGAACGGCACCACGTCGGGGGTGCGCGTGCCGAACGGCGACTGGATCGCCGATGACCGCGCCGGCCTGACCATCTGCGACGCGACCTCCGCCGCCTTCGCGCAAGACCTGCCCTGGGACAAGCTCGATGTCACCACCTTCTCGTGGCAGAAGGTGCTCGGCGGCGAGGCGGCACACGGGATGCTCATCCTCAGCCCCCGCGCCGTCGAGCGGCTGGAAAGCTACACGCCGCCCTGGCCGCTGCCGAAAAGCTTCCGCCTGACCAAGGGCGGCAAGCTGATCGAGGGCATCTTCCGGGGCGAAACGATCAACACGCCGTCGATGCTCGCGGTCGAGGATTACCTCGTCGCGCTCGACTGGGCGCGCTCGGTGGGCGGGCTCAAGGGCCTCATCGCCCGGGCCGATGCCAATGCGCAGGTGATCTTCGATTTCTGCGATTCGCGCGACTGGATCGCCAATCTCGCCGAAGATCCGGCAACGCGCTCCAACACCAGCGTTTGCCTGAAGTTCACCGACGCCCGCATCAAGGATGGCGCCGCCTTCGCCAAGGCCGTGGCCAAGCGGCTCGAGGCCGAGGGCGTGGCCCATGACATCGGCGCCTACCGCGACGCGCCCGCCGGGCTTCGGATCTGGTGCGGCGGCACGGTCGAAACCGCCGATGTCGCCGCGCTGATGCCCTGGCTCGACTGGGCCTTCAACGCCGAAATCGCCGCTCAGTGACCGCGCGGGCGGGGTTTCGCCCCGCCCCCTTCTCCCACATCGCCGGAGCGTTCCGGCCCCGCATGAAAGGAGCCCCAAATGGCCCCCAAGGTTCTCGTTTCCGACAAGCTTTCCGAAACCGCCGTCCAGATCTTCCGCGATCGCGGCATCGAGGTCGATTTCCTGCCCGACGTCGGCAAGGACAAGGAGAAGCTCATCGAGATCATAGGCGAGTATGACGGCCTCGCCATCCGGTCTGCCACCAAGGTGACCGAAAAGGTTCTTGCCGCCGCCAAGAACCTCAAGGTGATCGGGCGCGCCGGCATCGGCGTCGACAATGTTGACATTCCCGCCGCCTCGCAACGCGGCGTGATCGTGATGAACACGCCCTTCGGCAACTCGATCACCACCGCCGAGCACGCTATCGCGCTGATGATGGCGGTCGCGCGCCAGATTCCCGCCGCCGACGCCTCGACCCAGGCCGGGAAATGGGAAAAGTCGAAGTTCATGGGTGTCGAGCTGACCGGCAAGACGCTCGGTGTGATCGGCGCCGGCAACATCGGCGGCATCGTCTGCGACCGCGCCCGCGGCCTGAAGATGAAGGTGATCGCCTATGACCCGTTCCTCTCGGAAGAGCGGGCCGCCCAACTCGGCGTCGAAAAGGTCGATCTCGACGAGCTGCTGGGCCGGGCCGATTTCATCACCCTCCACGTGCCGCTCACCGACAAGACCCGCAACATCCTCTCGGCCGAGAACATCGCCAAGACGAAGAAGGGCGTGCGCATCATCAACTGCGCCCGCGGCGGGCTCGTCGATGAAGAGGCGCTGGCCGAGGCGATTCGCTCCGGGCACGTTGCCGGTGCCGGGTTCGACGTCTTCGCCGTCGAGCCGGCCACCGATAGCCCGCTCTTCGGCCTGCCGAACGTGGTCTGCACCCCGCACCTCGGCGCCTCGACCCGCGAGGCACAGGAAAACGTCGCGCTGCAGGTGGCCGAACAGATTTCCGACTACCTGCTCACCGGCGCGGTGACCAACGCGCTCAACATGCCTTCGGTGACCGCCGAGGAAGCCCGCGTCATGGGGCCGTGGATCAAGCTCGCCGGCCACCTTGGCGCCTTCGTCGGCCAGCTTACCGACGAGCCGATCGAAGAGATCAACGTGCTGCTGGATGGCTCGGCCTCGAAGATGAACGTCAAGGCGCTGGAATGTGCCGTGGTCGCGGGGCTGCTGAAGCCGGCGGTGTCGGAGGTGAACATGGTTTCGGCCCCGGTGATCGCCGCCGATCGCGGCATCAAGGTTTCGGTGACGACACAGGAAAAGTCGGGCACCTTCGACGGCTATCTCAAGCTGACGGCAAAAACCCCCACCCGCCAGCGCGCCATCGCCGGCACGGTGTTCTCCGACGGCAAGCCGCGCTTCATCCAGATCAAGGGCATCACCATCGACGCCGAGATCGGCCGGCACATGCTCTATACCACCAACAAGGACGTGCCCGGCATCATCGGCGCCCTTGGCGAAACCCTGGGCGGGCATGGCGTCAACATCGCCAACTTCACCCTTGGCCGGACGGCGCCGGGGGGCGACGCGATCGCGTTGCTTTACGTCGATGCGCCGGTTCCGGAAACCGTCCTCGATGCCCTGCGCAAGACCGAACTCTTCCAGAACGTCGCGCCGCTCGAATTCGAGGTTTGACAATCGCCCGCAAGACAGCGAAGCCCCGGCCAGAGCGCCGGGGCTTTTGCGTTCCGGCCCGAAGGAGAGAACCGTCATGCGCGTTTATGCGATCGGAGATGTTCACGGCCACCTCGGCGCACTCGAGGGGGCGCACGAGCTGATCGCTGCTGACAGGGACCGGACCGGCGATGCGACTGCCCCGGTGGTTCATGTCGGCGACCTGTGCGACCGTGGCCCGGACACGAAGGGGGTGATCGACTTCCTGCTGGCCGGGCGCGCGCGGGGGGAGAACTGGATCACGCTTCTGGGCAACCACGACCGCCTGTTTTCGTGGTTCCTCGAAGAGCCGACGCGGCAAGACCCGCACCTCGTGGTCGGGATGACGTGGTTTCACCCCAATTTCGGCGGCGCGGCAACGCTGGCCTCCTACGGTATCGAGATCGGCGAGCGCGAGCGGCTGCGGGCCCTGCACGCGCGCGCCATCGAAGCCGTCCCCGAGAGCCATCGCGCCTTCCTGCGCGGCCTGCCGCTTTTCTGGGAAACCGACGACCACATCTTCGTTCATGCCGGACTGCGCCCCGGCGTTCCGCTCGCCGAGCAGAACCCCGACGATCTGGTCTGGATCCGGCAGGGTT
>RFKM01000153.1 GCA_003694465.1 Alphaproteobacteria bacterium | reverse complement strand
GCACCGGTCTTGCCGCTCCCGCCATCCTTTGTCCTCCTTTCGCGCCTCACCCGCCAGCCTTCCGCCCCGGCGCGCCCCTGTCCACTCACGCCTGCGCACGGCGCGCTCATCATTTCGTGTTCGAGATTTGAAACGCCCCGCGCCGGCGCCGCGCTACTCTTTTCGCAGGACATCGAGAGGAGACCGACCCATGAAACGCGTTCTGACCGCCGCCGCCCTGAGCCTTGCCGCCGGCGCCGCGCTGGCCGATGGCATGAGCATGCCCTTCGGCACCGCCGATGACACCGGCTATGCCGCCCGCCTGTGGGAGCAAGTCACCGCCCTCAAGCTCGCCGGCCCCGGCGCCATCCATGCCCTGCCTTACGAGGGCACCGACCCGCACGGCATGATGCTCGAGACCTTCTACACCACCGCCACCGTCGACGGGCACACCGGCACGCTCATCGTCAAGCGCAACTACGGGCCGGAGGGGGTGACGGCCGACGAGGTTCTGGCCAATGGCGATGCCCATCTCGGCGCGATCACCGTCATGTTCCGCCGCGAGGCCGGATACGACCCCGACAACCAGGACTGGTTCTGGGCGAAATACCTGCCCGACGGGTCGCTCGACAAGAACCCGAAGGGGATGGAACTGGCCGGGCGCGTCGTCAAGGGCGCCGATCAGGGCTGTATCGCCTGCCATTCGGGCGCGGGCGACTACATCTTCACCACCGACGCGATCACCCGGTGACCGGCCGGTAGAGCCCCGCCGATCGGGCCGGCAAGGTCCGAGGCGCGGGGCAATGCCCCCACCGGGCGCCCCTGCGGCGCCCGGCCCCTTTCCGCCCGCCCCGTGCCGGCAGGCCGGCAGCGGCTCAGACCGGCGTGCGCATCTCGGGCGGCAACATCTCTTCCGACGGCCAGCGCCCGGTCATCAGCGCAAGGTCATACCCCTGCGAAAGCCCGGTCGAGACCATCGCCGCGAAGGCCGCCGAGGGGTCATATTCGAGGCGCAGAAGCCGCGCTCCGTCCTCATCGAGACGCGCATAGCGCCCGCCCCGGCGCCCGTCATTCGGCGGCAGGCCGATGTTGCCGGGGTTGAGCCAGTGCACCCCGTTCACCACCCGCTCGAAGGCGATGCCGCAATGGCCGGCGATCACCCCGTCGACCGGCCCGGCCGCCGCCTCGATGGCGTTGATCTCCGCCTCGAATTCCACCTCGGGCGAGACCGGCCACAGAAAGCGCGAAACCCGAGTCGCCCCGCCATGCACCACCGCCCAGCGCCGCCCGGCATGGGCAAAGAGCAGCAGGTCGGGCAGGCCCTCCATCCAGTCGCGCGCCCCGGCGTCGATCCGGCGGTCGGCGAGGCGCCAGCCCGCCAGCGCCCGGCGCACCGCCAGCGAGCCCGGCGGATAGCCCCAGCCCGGCTCGCCCGCACCGCTGGCCAGCTGGCGTTCGATGTTGCCGGCCACGACCTGATGCCGATAGGCGCGCGTCGCCGCCACGCATTCGGCCGGATGGGCGCAGGTCCCGGCGATGTTGCCGGTCGAGATCACCCGCTCGGGCGGAATGGCGGCGCGGGAAATCTCGCGGATCAAAGCCCCGAGCGCGCTGAAATTGCCGAGCGCGCCACCATAGGCGATCACCGGCCCGATCAGCGTTCCCAGCGAGGCAATCCGCATGACCCTTCCCTTGCAACCCCTCCCATTGCCCCCCATAGAAGGGCGAAACCCTGCAAATGGCAATGAAGATGACCGACCCGACCAGCACGCCCCTCGACATGACCTTCTGGCTCACCGCCGGTGCGATTGCCTTTCTGCTGCTGCTCTCGGCCTTCTTCTCGGGAAGCGAAACGGCGCTCACCGCCGCCTCGCGCGGGAAGCTGCGCGCCCGCGCCGACCGGGGAGACCGCGCCGCCGCCCGGGCGCTGGAGATCACCGAAGACAACGAGCGGCTGATCGGTTCGGTGCTGCTCGGCAACAACCTCGTCAACATCCTCTCCGCCGCGCTGGCCACGGCGCTTTTCACGCGCCTGTTCGGCGCCAATGGCGTGGCCTGGGCCACGCTGGTGATGACGCTTCTGGTGCTGGTCTTTGCCGAGGTGCTGCCCAAGACCTATGCCATCACCCGCCCGGAGGCCGCCGCCGGCTGGGTGGCGCGGCCGATCCGCCTCGTCATCCTGCTGTTCTCGCCGGTGGTGACGGCGGTGCGCGCCTTCACCCGGCTTCTGCTCGGGCTTCTGGGCGTGAAGACCGACCCCAACGCGCGGCTGCTGGCGGTGCGCGAAGAAATCGCCGGCGCCGTCACCCTGGGCCATTCCGAGGGCACGGTCGAGAAGGAAGACCGCGACCGCATTCTCGGCGCGCTCGATCTTGGCGAGCGCACCGTCGACGAGATCATGCTGCACCGCTCGAAGATCGAGATGATCGACGCCGACCTGCCGGCGCTGCGGGTGCTCGAGCAGGCCCTCGCCTCGCCCTACACCCGCCTGCCGCTCTACCGCGGCGAGCGCGAGAACATCGTCGGCATCATCCATGCCAAGGATCTCAGCCGGGCGATGTATGCCGCCTTCACCGCCGCCGATGCCGCCGACCGCGAGCAGACCTTTGCCGATTACGACATCATGCAGGTGGCCCGCGCGCCCTATTTCGTGCCCGAGACCACCACGCTCGACGAGCAGATGCGCAATTTCCTCAAGCGCCGCGCCCATTTCGCGCTGGTGGTCGACGAATAC
Source organism: Alphaproteobacteria bacterium (assembly GCA_003694465.1). Taxonomy (GTDB): domain Bacteria; phylum Pseudomonadota; class Alphaproteobacteria; order Rhodobacterales; family Rhodobacteraceae; genus RFKM01. Next base: position 7,641 of record RFKM01000153.1, on the reverse strand, counting down.
GGCGCCCTGCAGGGGCTGATCACCCTCGAGGACATCCTCGAGGAGATCGTCGGCGAGATCACCGACGAATTCGATACCGCCATGGCCGAGCATGGCATCGCCCGCGACGAGGACGGCGCCTTTCTCGTCGATGGCGCGACGACGATTCGCGACATCAACCGCGCCCTCGACTGGGACCTGCCCGACGACGAGGCCAATACCGTGGCCGGCCTCGTGATCCACGAGGCGCAGACGATCCCGCAGGAGGGGCAGGTGTTCTCGTTCCATGGCTTCCGCTTCGAGGTGGTGCGGCGCGAGGCCAACCGCATCGCGACCCTGCGCATCCGCCCCCTCGAAAACGGAGCGAAATGAAACCGCCTTCATGTTTGCAATGAAGATTTTTCGCTGCACCGGGCGACAAATCGTCGCTATAGGTCGGCGCGAGACACGCGATTGTCGCAATCCGCCCGCCGCGGGGCGCCGATCGCGGCATTATCCGAGACATTGCTGACAGGCCGCCCGGCGGCCCCATCTTGCGAGGACAGCACCCCATGGCCGAAGACGAAGACGACATCATCCTTTCCGAACTCTCCGACGAGGAACTCGTCCAGCAGATGCACGACGATCTCTACGACGGGCTCAAGGAAGAGATCGAGGAAGGCACCCAGATCCTGCTCGAGCGCGGCTGGGAGCCCTACCGGGTCCTTACCGAGGCGCTGGTCGGGGGCATGCAGATCGTCGGCGAGGATTTCCGCGACGGCATCCTCTTCGTGCCCGAGGTGCTGCTGGCGGCCAATGCCATGAAGGCGGGGATGGCGATTCTCAAGCCGCTTCTGGCCGAGACCGGCGCCCCCACCGTCGGGCGCATCGTCATCGGCACCGTCAAGGGCGACATTCACGACATCGGCCAGAACCTCGTCACCATGATGATGGAGGGCGCCGGCTTCGAGGTGAAGAACATCGGCATCAACAACCCGGTGGAAAACTTCATCGAGGCGGCCGAGGAGTTCGATGCCGATTTCGTCGGCATGTCGGCGCTGCTGACGACGACGATGCCCTACATGAAGGTGGTGATCGACGAGATGGTCGCCCAGGGCAAGCGCGACAAATACATGATCCTCGTCGGCGGCGCGCCGCTGAACGAAGAATTCGGCCGCGCCATCGGCGCCGATGCCTATTGCCGCGATGCCGCCGTTGCCGTCGAGACCGCAAAGCAGATGATCGCGCGCAAGCACAACCAGATGGCCCGCGCCTGAGCCGATGGGACGGCGCATCCTGCTTCTGGCGCTGGCGCTGGGCTCGGCGGGGCTGGCGCTGTTCGTTCTCGGCGATGCGCTCGTGCACGACGCCCTGAGCCGGCAGGTGATCTACGCGGTCCTGCCGCTGGTCATGCTCTGCGCCATCGCCTGGAACGCGCTGCGCGGCAGGAGCGGGCGCTGAGCGGCGGCGGCGGCCCGCCGCGGGCATCGTCGCCCGAGCCGGGTGCCGCGCCTCAGCCTTCGGCCCGCGCCACCAGCGCCTCGAACACCATGGCGAGGCAGGCGGCATAGTCGCGATCGTCGAGGTAGGGCTCGCGCGCGCGTGGCCGGCGCATGGCCGCCGACATCAGCGTGCCCGTTCCCCAGAGCGGATGGGCGCGCCCGGTGCGCGCCCGCCAGGCGTCGGCGGCATCGGCCTCGCGCAGCATCCGGCGCAAGATCCCCGGGCGCAGGGCCGGCGGCGCGGCCAGAAGCACCAGCGCCGCCGTCGTTGCATCGCCATGCAGGACCGGCCGCATCTCAGAGCGTCACCTCGATCCGCGCATAGGGCCCGGCGCCGAAACTGTCGGACAGTTGCGCAACCTCCAGCCCGATCACCCCCGAAGCGCCATCGGCGGACTGCATCGCCGCCGTATAGGTCCAGGCCGGGGCGGTCACCACCTCGCGGCGCAGCACCGTGGCGCCGGCCAGCACCCGCACCCGGTAACGCTCGCGCTCCTCGCCCAGCGGCACCTCCTCGCTCAGCCAGCTGTCGCCGTCGATCCGGGTGCGGCGGATCCAGCTCAGATCGATGCCGCCGCCGGCCCCGGGCCTTGCCGCCAGATGCACCGGCGCATAGGGCCTGAGCCCGATCCCCTCGAAGGCGTGCGCCTCGTGCACATAGGTGTCGTCGCTGTAGGGGCGCGCCGCCGGGCCGATGCGGAAGTCGCGCTCGAGCCCGCGCAGCCCGGCCCGCATCGAGATCTGGTTGACCGCCCCGTCGAGCATCACCACGTAGGAGCCGATCGGCCAGGCCTCGGGCATCAGCGCGTCGGTTCCCGCCTGCCCGCGCAGCCGGCCGCTGATCTCCCAGACCCCGGGTTCGACCAGCACCGCGGTGGTGAACTGGAACACCTCCCAGTTGCCGGGCGTGCCGTCGCCGATCGCGGCGGCATTGCTGCCCGACAGCACCCGGTCGAGATCCGCCGAGGCCAGCTCGCCGCTGATCATCCGCACCCGAAGCGGCGCCCCGCGGTCGATGAGGCCGGCCCGCGCCCGCGCCAGCGGCGTTTCGGTCACCCCCACCCGGGCGGCGGCGCCGAGCGTTGCCACCCGCTTGTAGCCGGCATCGTTCTGCCCGCGATAGACGGCCACCGGCCCCGGCCAGGGCACCGAGGTCACCGCCACATGCGGCGCATGGGGCACCTCGCTGCCGGTCAGCAGCGGCAGGTCGAGAAACAGCGGCAGCACCGGCACCGGCGGCGTGTAGCCCGGCATCTCGGTTTCGAGGTCGAGTTCCTCGGGCGGGGTAAAGACCCCCGGCTCGACGCGCACCGCCTGCACGAAGGCCCCCGCCCCCTGCTCGAACCGGTCGATCCGGAACGCCGCTGGCCCGCCCGGCAGATCCGCGCGCACCACGTCGCCGGCCCGCCAGCTCAGGCCCGAGGGCGGCAGGGCAAAGGCCAGCCGGTCGCGCGCCACCCGCGCCTCGGCCAGCCAGCGCTCGCAGATCGCCCGGCCCTCGCCGCGGGTCAGCACCATTGCCATTTCGCTCTGCGAAACCCGGCGCGAGGGTTCGTCGGCAAAGACCGCCTCGGCGGCGCGGGTCTCGTAGCTGGCATTGGCCTCGACGAAGTTGAGCCGCACCCGCCCGGCGGTTTCGGCCGCCCGCGCCCGGGTCAGCTCGAAGGGCCCGTCGATCCGGTCGGAAACCGCCAGCCGGCTTTCCTCGAGCCCGCCCTCGGCGACGCCGTCGCGGTTGAAGAAGGCCAGAACGCCATCGCGCTCGGCCACCTCGATTCCGTGCGCCAGGATCAGCGGCTGCAGCGCGTTGCGCCCCCCGGTCACCTCGTTGACGAGATAGCCGCGCACCACGCCGTGCAGGCCGGTCACGTCGATGTCGGTCAGGCCCGAGGCGGCGCAGATCTCGGCCACCACCGAGGCCAGCGAGCGCGCCGACTCGCGCCCGTTCAGCCAGTGCCCGCGCCGGTAGTTCGCCCCGTCGCTCCACAGCCCCTTGCGCGAGGGGAACCACGGGAAGGGCCGCGCGTCCCAGGCCCAGACATGGGCGCGGCTCATGTCGAGCATCCGCACCCCGGTCTCGGCATCGGTGGGGTTGTTTTCCGGATCGGCCCAGAACTCGCGCATCGCGCGCAGGTAGCGCATCTGGATATAGTCGTCGCGCACCCCGGTCGAATAGCGCGGCAGCGCCGATTCCGAGCTTTTCGGGTCAAGAAAGCGGTTCGGCTGGTTGGTGCCCTTGTCGATCGCCGCGCAGCCCATCTCGGTAAACCAGATCGGCTTCGAGCCCGGCACCCAGTCGGTCGGCTGGGCGGCGCGCACCCCGCCGATGCGCTCGTGATGGGCCTCGCGCCACCAGGAGCGGATGTCCTTGAACCGCCAGATCCAGTCCTCGCCATGGGCGGTATCGACGATCGGCGTGCGCAATTGCAATTCGCGCGCCTCGTCGGTGGCATAATACCACTCGAACCCCTCGCCCCCGAGGATGTTGGCCTTGAGATAGTCGAGGTTGTAGATCGACCCCCAATGCGCGTCGGCGTGGTCGGTGCCCTCGCGCCAGTCCGACAGCGGCATGTAATTGTCGATGCCGACGAAGTCGATGTTGGCATCGGCCCAGAGCTTGTCGAGATGGAAGAAGACATCGCCCGAGCCGTCGTCGGGGTGATAGCCGAAATATTCCGACCAGTCGGCGGCATAGGAAATCTTCGTGCCCGGCCCGAGAATCGCGCGCACTTCGGCGGCCAGCTGCTTCAGCTGGTTCACCGCCGGGAAGGCATTGCCCTCGCGGCGGATCTGCGTGAGCCCGCGCAGCTCCGAGCCGATCAGGAAGGCATCGACCCCCCCGGCCGCGGCGCACAGATGGGCATAATGCAGGATCATCCGCCGCAGCGACCATTCCTCGGGCCCGGTATAGAGCACCGTGTCGCCCGAAACGCTGAAATCGGCGGCGCTGGCCTGTCCGAAAAAGGCCTGCACCTCGGCAGCGGCGGCGGCCGTCCCATCGGGCGAACCGGCGCGCCCCGGCGCCTTCGAAAGCGTGATCCGCCCGCGCCACGGTAGCTTCGGCTGATCGGCGGCGCCGGTCCACGGGTCGGTGAGCCCGTTGCCCTCGGTCTGGGTCATCAGGATGAACGGATAGAAGGTCACCGCCTTGCCCGCCGCCTTCAGCGCCCGGATCGCCTCGATCACCGAGGCATCGGCCGGCGTGCCGCCATAGAGCGGCCGGCCGTTCTCGCGCGGGACGAGCCCGGCCCCCGCCCGCCCGAGGCCCGAGACCTGCCATGGCATTTCCTGCCCGTCCTCGCCGGCGTTCTCGACCAGCGGGCGCAGGGTGCAGCGGTCGCAGCGCAGATCGTCGCCGAACCACGAGACCACCAGCGAAGTCGCCTCGAGCTTCGGCAGAGACTCGTCGAGCATCTGCAGAGAGGCCGAAAAATCGGTCATCCCCAGCGGCGTGTTCTCGTTCACCGGGCGCTTCTCGCCGGGCAGGGTGCCGACATGCACCCGGCGCGTGGCCAGCGCATATTCGCCGGTGCCCGGGATCACCGCAACCGCCTTCGTGCCGCGGGCGATCTCCTCGGCCTCGTCCTTCTGCTCGGGCCGGAAGACCTCGAAGTTGAACACCGGCACCCGGTTGCCATAGGCGGTGAGGTCGAGATCCTCGATCACCACATAGGCCGTGCCCCGGTAGGCCGGCGCCTTCCCCGCCCCTTCGACGGCTTCGATCTTGGGGTCGGGCATCTGCCCGGCGCCGCCCTTGTAGACGCGCAGGTTGAGGCTGCCGGGCGCCACCTCCTCGCCGTCGATCCAGACCCGGCCGACGCGGGTGATCACCCCCTCGCACAGGGCGATCGCAAGGCTCATCGTGTAGCGATATTCCACATTCTGCGTGCTCGGGGAGGTGCCGCTGAGCAGCCCCTTGCCGCTGCCGCCGTCGCTCTCTTCGGTGACGATGGCATGTTCCTTCACCCCCGAGGCCCAGATCACCTGCCCGCCAACGCGCATCCGCCCGTAAAGGCGGGCGATCGGCGCCCCTTCCGAAACGCCGGTGATGCGGAAGCGGTCCACCCGCCCCGTTTCGACGACCTGCGAGCCGTCGCCCATCACCGCCTGGTCGATCATCGAGCCGGCCACCGCGCCCACCGCCCGGCCGATCACCACCGACGACAGGCCGAGAACGCCGCCGCCGATCGACGCGCCGACCGAGGCCCCAACCGCCGAGAGAACTATCGTCGCCATCTGCTATCCTTTCGCAGGAAATCTGAACACCGCCGCGATCCGGCGCCGCCACGGCGCGGTCAGCGGGCTTTCGAGCACCGCATGCCCCGAATAGGCGTGGATGAAGCTCGCCCCGGCGCCGGTTTCGGCCAGAATGCCAAGGTGCTTGGCCGCCGCCCCGGCGCGCATCCGAAACACCAGCACATCGCCGGGGGCGGCCCGGGCGGGCTCGACCGGATCGAGCAGCGCCCCGACCCCCTCGAGCAGCAGCTCCCGCCCGCCGGTCTCGCCCCAGTCGGGCGTATAGGCCGGCACCGGCGCGGGCTCGGCACCGTAAAGCTCGCGCCAGACCCCGCGCACGAGGCCGAGGCAATCGGTCCCCGCCCCGCGCGCCGAGGCCTGGTGCACATAGGGCGTGCCGATCCAGCCCCGGGCCGCCGCCACCACGCGCGCCGCGCTCATTTCGCCCCCGTCGGCGCGGTCTCGCGCGTCGAACGCAGCGGGATCGAGGCCAGCCTGTCTTCGCCCGGAATGTCGGGAAAGCCCCGGAAATTCAGGAAGTTGTCAAACTTGTTGCGGCAGGTGGCGGCGCGCCGGTCGCAGCCGGCGACAAGGCGCACCACGTCGCCCGCCACCAGCTCGGCCCGCAACCCCTCCCACAGGTCGAGCGCCCGCGTGCCCTCGACGAGCGTGTCGGCGCGGATCACCCCCTCGAGCCCCGCCGCCGCGCCGCTCTCGACGATCAGCCGCCCGTGGGCGAACCAGCCATCGGCAAAGCCCGCAAGGCCTGAAACCCGCATCCGGCGCGCGTCTTCCACCGCCACCACCGTGCCGCTGCCACTGAAGGCGGCTTCGTCGATGTTCACCTTGCAATCGCCGTCGCCCAGCACCGCCGAGCACTGGCTCTGATAGACCCGCCCCTGCGGCGCATTGAGCGCTTCGGACAGGCCGACGAGCTCGGCCCGGAACGCCCCGCCGGCGGAGGTGATCTCGCCCAGCGTGCCCCGGAACTGCATGTAGCGCTGGCTCGGATCGGCCCAGTTCACCAGCCAGGCCTCGACCCGGGCGCCATCGAAACGCCCGGCGCGAATGTCGGCCTCGGTGATTGCCGCATCCGACAAGGCGCCCAGCGCCTCGGTGTTGTCGAGCGCAAGGCCGGTGGTCTGTTCGAGCGTCGTCGCGCTCAGCCCGGTGCCGGCCCGGAAGGTGATGCCCTCGAAGCTCAGGTCGCGGTCGTGATCGGTAAAGCCGAAAACGGCACCGTCGCGCCGGGTCACCGCCCAGCAGCGCGCCAGCGTCGTCACCCCGCTTTCGAGATGGGCCTTCAGTTCTGGCGAAATCGGCATCAGACCCGCACCTCCACCACCGGAACGCTGGGCACGTCGCCGGCCTGGAACGAGGCGACGGAGGTCAGAATCCGGTCGGTATCGAAGCGCACCGGCACGTCGAACTCGAACCCGGCGGTGATCTCGGCCCCCGCCGCCGGCGGATCGGCAAAGGTGACAAGGCCGGTGGTCTCGTCGACGGTAAAGTGAATGGTGTCGGTCAGCCGGTCGCCCTGCAGGCCGAGGGTGACGGTGCCGGCCACCGGCTTGGTGATCGGGCGAACATAGTCGAACGTGCCCGAACGGTAGGTCTTGGTGAGCTGGAAGGTCGTGGTGAACCCGTCGCCGGTGGCGATGACCTGGTCCTGGTAATCGACCTCGGCCGAGGGCCGGCACGACTTGTAATCCGACCAGTCCTTCCAGCGGAACCCGTAAAGCTGGCCCTGGCGCGCCTCGAAAAAGGCGATCAGCGTCTCGACATCATCGAGGCTGCGCATGCTGACCCCGGCATCGTAGCGCCGGCGCGAATGCGCCCAGGGGGTGTTGCGCTCTTCGAACCCGTTGGTCAGCGTCACCACCTCGGTGCGCCGCTCGGGCCCGCCCACCGAGCCGAAACTCAGCGACGGCGGAAACCGCACTTC
>RFKM01000152.1 GCA_003694465.1 Alphaproteobacteria bacterium | reverse complement strand
GGGCGGGCGCATGCCCGGGCCGCTCTGCGCCCCGGGCCACTGAATTCAATTCAACGCGACATACGCTGGCTTCGTGGATTCGGGGAAGCCTGCGCGGGCCGGATGTTGCGTCCTACCTGCGGCGCGCCGCGCTGGACCTGCCGCAGGTGCGCCGCCCCCAAAAAAAACGAACCGTGGCCGGCCTCTGACGCGGCATGAACGTCCTGTTTGGCGCGGAAGCGGGGGCATGCGCTCTGCGGCGCAAATGCCCGAGTTCGGCTCTATTTCGCGCGGGGTTTGCCGTGGGGGGCGGTGTTGGCGCGGGTGCTGCGCCCCCGCGCCTTTCGAGTATTTTTGCCAGGAAAAGGGACGGGCGGGGCTTCGCGCCAGGCGCCGGGGGCGAGGCCGTCGAGGCTCCACGGACCGATGCGCCAGCGCACGAGGCGCAGGGTCGGCAGGCCGATTGCCGCCGTCATCCGCCGCACCTGCCGGTTGCGCCCTTCGGTGATGGTCATCTCGATCCAGGTATCGGGGACCGATTTTCGGAAGCGCACCGGCGGGGTGCGTGGCCAGAGCTCCGGCGGCGCGATGAGGCGGGCGCGGGCCGGGCGGGTCGGCCCGTCCTTCAGGGTGAGGCCGGCGCGCAGCGGGGCGAGGTCGGCATCGCACGGCGCGCCTTCGACCTGCACGAGGTAGGTCTTGGGCAGCTTATGGCGGGGGTCGGCGATTCGCGCCTGAAGGCGGCCATCGTCGGTGAGCAGCAGCAGGCCTTCGCTGTCGCGGTCGAGCCGGCCGGCGGGATAGACGCCGGGGGTGGCGATGAAATCGGAGAGCGTCGGGCGCGGGGTCGGGCTTTTCGCATCGGTGAATTGCGAAAGAACGCCGAAGGGTTTGTTGAACAGGATCAGCCGGGCCATGCCAACCCATAGCGCGCCCGGGCGCCTTGTTCACCCCCGAATGGCGCCGGGGCACGGGGCAGGACATGCGCGCCCGTCGGCTCTGGCGCAGGGGGGCAAAACCGCCTATCCCTAGGGTCAGACCCTGACCCGCGGGAGCCGGACCATGCTTCAGGACCATCCCCTGCGCTACGAGCTGGCCAACGAGCTGCATGCGCGCCCCTTTCCGCCGCTGGAGGCGCCGGGCTTTGCCGCCTTTCTGGCGATCAAGCGCCCCGCCGATGCCGCCGCGCGCGACCGGTCGGCCGACCGGGCGCATCTGGTCGCCCTGCTTGACCGGCACGGCGCGCCGCATCCGCCGGAGGGGGCGAACCACTGGTATGGCGAGATCGGCCAGCACCGGCTGAAATGGGAGCAGCACACCGAATTCGTGACCTACACGATCTTCGGCGCGGGCAACGCCGCGCGCCCCTTCGACCCGGCGGTGTTCGACGTCTTCCCCGCCGACTGGCTGGACGCGGCGCCCGGCGTGCGGGTGACCTCGGCGCTGATCCGCATCGAGCCGATGCCCGATCTCGCCGCGATGCGCGAGAAGGTGGCGGCCTGGTTCGTGCCCGAGAGCCTCGCGGCCAGCAGCGTGCTCGAGGGCGCGGCGGTGGTGGCGAGCGATTTCCGCATCGACCCGGGCGGGCACATGCGTTTTGCCGTCTTCACCGAGCCGGAAAACAGCCCGCGCCGGATCGGGCGCATCGTCACCCGGCTGGCCGAGATCGAAACCTACAAGGCGATGTCGATGCTGGGTCTGGCCCGGGCGCGGGCGATCACCGGTCCGCTCGGCGCCATAGAGGACCGGCTTTCGGATCTCGTGCGCACCCTCGGGAAGATCGACGAAACCCGCGAAGATGCGCTGCGCGAGTTGCTGCGCCTGTCGGGGGAGCTTGAAAGCCTGAAGACGCAGACCTCGTTCCGCTTCGGGGCGACGGCGGCCTATGCGGCCATCGTCAAGGACCGGATCGCGCTTCTGCGCGAAAGCCGCTGGGACAAGCGCCAGACGCTCGACGAATTCATGACCCGCCGCTACGACCCGGCAATGCGCACGGTGGCCTCGGTCGAGCGGCGGCTCGACGACATGGCCGAGCGGGCGATGCGGGCGGGCGACCTGATGCGCACGCGGGTGGATGTGGAGCGTTCGGCGCAGAACCAGCAGCTTCTGGCCAGCATGGACCGGCGCGCCGATCTGCAACTGCGTCTGCAGGAAACGGTCGAAGGGCTTTCGGTGGTGGCGATCAGCTATTACGCGGTGTCGCTGCTGGGCTATCTGCTCGAGCCGCTGGCCTATCGGCTGCATCTCGACAAGGCGCTGACCAAGGCGGCGCTGGTGCCGCCGGTGGTGCTGGCGGTCTGGCTTTTCGGGCGGGCGGTGAAAAAGCGCCTCATCCACAAGTGAGCGCGCTGGCGCCGGGGCTTGACCGTTCCCCCGCGCGCCGTCACCCTCGGCGCGAAAGGAGCCTTCCATGCGCGACATGACTGCCCGAGACATTCTCGAAAAGCTGGTCTCGTTCCCCACGGTTTCGAGCGAGAGCAACCTCGCGCTGGTCGACTGGGTCGAGGATTATCTCGCCGCCCACGGGGTGCGCGCCCACCGCGTCTATAACGACGAGGGCACGAAGGCGGCGCTTTTCGCCTCGATCGGGCCCGAAGAGGAGGGCGGCGTGGTGCTCTCGGGCCATACCGACGTCGTTCCCGTCGAGGGGCAGGACTGGGACACCGACCCTTTCACGGTGGTCGAGCGGGACGGGCGGCTTTACGGGCGCGGCACCTGCGACATGAAGGGGTTCGACGCCATCGCCCTTGCGGCGGTGCCCAAGGCCCTTGCCGCGCCGCTCCGCCGGCCGCTGCAGATTGCTCTCTCCTACGACGAAGAGGTGGGTTGCCTCGGGGCGCCGCGGATGATCGCCGAGATGGCCCGCACCCTGCCGCGCGCCGCCGCGGCGATCATCGGCGAGCCCAGCGAGATGAAGGTGGTGAACGGGCACAAGGGCGGGATCGGCATCGAAACCCATGTGCGCGGCTTCGAGGTTCATTCCTCGCTGATGCACAAGGGGGTTTCGGCGGTGATGGAGGCCGCGCGCCTCGTCGAGTGGGCGAACCGGATGAACGAGGAGAACCGCGCCCGCGATGCCGACCCGATCGACGCGCTGTTCGAGCCGCCATGGACGACCTGCCATGTCGGGCGCATCCACGGCGGCACCGCCGACAACATCACCGCCCGCGACTGCCGCTTCGTCATGGCCTTCCGGGCGATCCCGGGCGAAAGCCTCGAGGGCTGGCGGAGGCGCTACCTCGAGGAGGTGGCGCGCGTCGAGGCGGGGATGAAGGCGATTCGGTCCGAGGCGCGCATCGACACCGCCCCGCGCTTCGAGGTGCCCGGCCTTGCTCCCGAGGCCGAACCCGCCGTGGCCGAGGCGCTGGCCCGGCGCCTGAGCGGCGAGAACCAGACCCACGTGGTCAGCTACGCCACCGAGGCGGGGCAGTTCCAGCAGGCCGGCTATTCGGCGGTGATCATCGGGCCGGGCAACATCGAACAGGCCCACCAGCCGAACGAATGGTTGAGCCTTGAACAATTCGAGCGCGGGATCGCCTTCGTCGACCGGCTGATCGAGCACCTGTGCACGGAACAGGCCTGACGGCCCCCCGCCCGGCGCGGTGATGCACGGCCGGGCGCTGGCCGGGGCGTCAGGCCGGGGTGCGGGCCGCCTTGCGGCGCGGCGCCCTGGCGGCCGGTTTCTCGGCCGCGGCCTTGGCGCGGGCCGGCTTTGCCGCTTTCGGCGCGGCGGCCTTGCGCCGGGGCGCGGGCTTTTTCTTCGGGGTGGTCAGTTCGGCCTCGGCCTGGAACCAGAAGTCCTGGTCGCGCCCGTGCGGGGCGCCGGCGCTCTGCCAGAGTTCATAGGCCCTGAGGCGGATCTGCTCTTCGGTGACGGTCGGGCTGGGCATGGCAAGGTCTCCGGTGGTGCAGGTGCGTTCGCGCCGGATGTTGGCGCTAACATCGGCCTCATAGGCCCATCGCCGGATTGACGCAAGGGAAACCCGCCCTGCGCGGGGCGCATGGCAGGCCGCCGGCTCAGCCGCCGGTGTGGCTCATGTGGCGCGGCATCTGCCCATCGGCGCGCTGGCGGGAATAGTCGAAATCGTGCCCCTTCGGCTTGTGCCGGATCGCGTCGCGAATCGCCTCGACGAGGGGGGCGTCGTCGTCGGGATGGGCGCGCAGCGCCGCCCGCAGATCGGCGCGGTCTTCCTGCCCGAGGCACATGAACAGCTCGCCCGTGCAGGTCAGTCGCACCCGGTTGCAGCTTTCGCAGAAATTGTGGGTGAGCGGGGTGATGAAGCCGATCTTCTGGCCGGTCTCCTCGAGGCGGACAAAGCGTGCCGGCCCGCCGGTGCGCTCGGCCAGCGGGGTGAGCGTGTAGCGCTCGGCGAGGCGCGCGCGCAGATCGTCAAGCGGCCAATATTGGCCCAGCCGATCCTCGCTGCCAATGTCCTCGCCCATCGGCATCACCTCGATCCAGGTGAGGTCGAGCCCGCGGTCGGCGCAGAACTCGGTGAGGCTGAAGAGCTCGTCCTCGTTGACGCCCTTCAGCGCCACGGCATTGAGCTTGACGCGCAGACCGGCGGCCTGGGCGGCGTCGATCCCGGCCATGACCTTGGCCAGATCGCCGCGCCGGGTCAGCGCCCGGAAACGGTCGGCATCCAGCGTGTCGAGGGAGACATTGACCCGCCGCACCCCGGCGGCGGCGAGATCGCCGGCAAAGCGGGCCAGCTGCGAGCCGTTGGTGGTGAGCGTCAGCTCGTCGAGGGCGCCGCTCTCCAGATGGCGGGTCATCTTGCGAAAGAACGTCAGGATGTCGCGCCGCACCAGCGGCTCGCCGCCGGTGACGCGCAGCTTGCGCACGCCAAGGCCGATGAAGGCCGAGGCGACGCGGTCGAGCTCCTCGAGGCTGAGCAGATCCTTCTTCGGCAGGAAGGTCATGTCTTCCGACATGCAGTAGGTGCAGCGGAAATCGCACCGATCGGTCACCGAAAGGCGCAGATAGGTGATCGGGCGTTGAAACGGGTCGATGAGGGGGTCCTGTCGCATGGGAGTGACGCTAGAGCCTCGGCGCGTGTCTGGCAAGGCATGAGGCGTTGCCGAAGGCGCGCCGCCGGGCTAGCCTGCGTGCATGAGACCGGCTTTCGTCCTTCTCGCCCTTGCCATGGCCCTTGCCGGGTGCAGCCTGTTGCCCCGGCCCGACGCTTCGCTCGCCCCGCCCCCCGGCGCTGTCCACCCCGCGCCGCGGCCGGGGGCGGTGCCGGCGGTGCCGGACGGAGCGCGCACCGTGGACGAGTTCGACACCACGTCCCAAAGCCAGCGCGCCGAGGCCGAGGCCGAGGCCCGCGCCGAGGAAGGCCGCCTGATCGGGCGCACGGTCGCGGCACTGGGCAACCCGGCCGACCCGGGCTTCTGGCTGGAAACGCCGCTGGCCGAGGCTCCCGGCAAGGGGCGGGTGGTTTCGGCCGAGAACGGCAAGGCGGTGGCCCTCGATCTGCGCCCGATCGACGGGCCCGACACCGCCGGAAGCCGGATCTCGCTGCCGGCCTTGCGCCTGCTCGGCCTGCCGCTGGGCGGGCTGCACCTGCTCGATGTCTATGCGCTCGGGCCGGCCGGGGCGCTCACTCCACGGTGACCGACTTGGCGAGGTTGCGCGGCTGATCGACATCGGTGCCCTTGGCCACGGCGGCATGATAGGCCAGCAGCTGAACCGGCAGGGCATAGAGGATCGGGTGCAGGAACTCCGGCGCCTCGGGCAGGGTGATCCGGCGCCAGACCTGCGCGCCGGCGGCACTCATCGCCGCCGCGTCGCCGATCAGCAGAACCGGCCCGCCGCGCGCCATCACCTCCTGCATGTTGGAAACGGTCTTTTCCATCAGCCGGTCGTGGGGCGCCAGAACCACCGTCGGCGTGGCCTTATCGACCAGCGCAATGGGGCCGTGCTTGAGTTCACCCGATGGATAACCTTCGGCGTGCAAATAGCTGATTTCCTTTAGTTTCAAGGCGCCCTCAAGGGCCAGGGGAAACATCTGTCCACGCCCGAGGAAAAGCACGTCGCGCGCCTCGGCCAGTTCGGCGGCGATGGCGGCGATGGCCTCGTTGGCCGAGAGCACATGGTTCATCAGCCCGGGCAGGCGGCGCAGATCTGCCAGCATCGCGGCCATCTGCGCGGCGTCGATGGTGCCGCGGGCGCGGGCGGCGGCAATCACCAGCAGCGCGAGGTTCACCAGCTGGCAGGTGAAGGCCTTGGTCGAGGCGACCGAGACTTCCGGCCCCGCCTCGAGCGGCATCGTCATGTCGGCCTCGCGCGCGATCGAGCTTTCGGGCACGTTGACGAGGGCGAGGTTCAGTGCCGTCCTGCCCTTCGAGAAGCGCAGCGCCGCGAGGGTGTCGGCGGTCTCGCCCGACTGGCTGACGAAAATGCCGAGGGTGCGCGGGGCGATCGGCGGCTCGCGGTAGCGGAATTCCGAGGCGACGTCGATGTCGACCGGCAGGCGGGCATGGCGCTCGAACCAGTATTTCGCCACCAGACCGGCGTAATAGGCCGTGCCGCAGGCGACGATCGAGATCCGGTCGATCTCGCCCAGGTCGAGCTCGGGCAGGCCGAGGCGCAAGGCTTCGCCCTCCGGGCCGACCCGTTCGTCGAGCAGGTTCCCGATGACCGTCGGCTGCTCGGCGATCTCCTTCATCATGTAATGCCGATAGCCGCCCTTCTCGATCCGGGCGGCGTCGATGGCAACCTCGCGCAGCGGGCGCTGGACGATCTGCCCCTCGGCGTCGCGGATCGTGGCGCCGGCGCGGGTGATCACCGCCCAGTCGCCCTCTTCGAGATAGGTGATCCGCCGGGTCAGCGGGGCGAGCGCGATGGCGTCGGAGCCGACGAACATCTCGCCCTCGCCATGGCCGATCGCCAGCGGGCTGCCCTTGCGCGCGGCGATCAGCAGGTCCGGGTGGTTCTCGAACAGGAAGAGCAGCGCGAAGGCGCCTTCGAGGCGCGCGAGGGTCGCCTGCACCGCCGCTTCGGGGGTCATCCCCGCATCGAGCTGTGCGCGCACGAGCATGGCGACGGTTTCGGTGTCGGTGTCGGTTTCGGCCCGCAGCCCCTGTTCGCCGAGCTCGGCGCGCAGCGCGGCAAAATTCTCGATGATGCCATTGTGAACCACCGCCACGCCCGCCGAGCGGTGCGGATGGGCATTGCCCTCGGTGGCGGCGCC
>RFKM01000151.1 GCA_003694465.1 Alphaproteobacteria bacterium | reverse complement strand
CGACGGCATCGCCGCCGGCATCGGCATGGTGCACCAGCATTTCATGCTGGTTCCGGTGTTCACGGTGGCCGAAAACGTGATCCTCGGCGTCGAGCCCACAGGGCCGCTGGGCTATCTCGACATGAAGCGCGCGCGCGCCGAGGTCGAGGAGATCAACCGCAAATACGGGCTCGAAGTGCCGGCCGATGCCCTGATCGAAGACCTGCCGGTGGGCATCCAGCAGCGGGTCGAGATTCTCAAGGTGCTGTTCCGCTCGGCCGACGTTCTGATTCTCGACGAGCCGACGGCGGTTCTGACCCCGCAGGAGGTGGAAGACTTCTTCGGGATCGTGCGCAGCCTGCGCGATGCCGGCAAGGCGATCGTCTTCATCACCCACAAGCTGCACGAGATCCTGGCGATTTCCGACCGCATCAACGTCTTGCGACAGGGCCGGATCACCGGCGAGGGCGACCCGAAGAGCGTCACCGAGGCCGAACTTGCCGAGATGATGGTCGGCCGGCCGGTGAGCTTCACCGTCGAGAAGGCGCCGGCCAGCCCCGGGCGGGCGATGCTCGAGATGGAGGCCGTCTCGATGCTCGACGACAACGACGAGCTGGTGCTCGAAGAGGTGAGCATGACGGTGCGCGCCGGCGAGATCGTCGGCATCGCCGGGGTTCAGGGCAACGGCCAGACCGAGCTGGTCGAGGTGATCACCGGGCTCGAGCGGGCCAGCGCCGGGCGCATCCTTTTCGACGGCACCGACATCACCCATGCCAGCGTGCGCGAACGCCACCGCCTCGGCATGGCGCATATCCCCGAAGACCGGCTGAAATCGGGGATGATCGCCTCGTTCACCATTGCCGAGAACATGGTGCTCAACTCCTATTACGACGAGGAATATTCCCGCGGGCCGTCGATCGACTGGAAGCACGTGCAGGAAACCGCCGCCGCCTTCTGCGTCGATTTCGACGTGCGCACGCCAAGCGTGTTTCTGCCGGCGGGCAATCTTTCGGGCGGCAACCAGCAGAAGATGGTTGTGGCGCGCGAGCTCGAACGCGCCACCAAGCTGGTGGTGGCCTCGCAGCCGACGCGGGGGCTCGATGTCGGCTCGATCGAATACATTCACAAGCGCCTCGTGGGCGCGCGCGACGCGGGCAACGGCGTGCTCATCGTCTCGTCGGAACTGGACGAGATCATGGGCCTGTCCGACCGGATTCTGGTGATGTTCGACGGCCGGATCGTTGCCGAATTCGACAATACGGGTGGGCAGGCCGACCGCAACGCCGTGGGCCTTGCGATGGCCGGGGCGAACGAGGGAGCAGCGGCATGACCAGTTCGATCGGAAAACGAAACCTCGACGAGGCCGGGCGCAAGCTGCTCCAGCGCACCAGCCGGGGGCGCGAGGAGTTTGAAGACCTTGTTGTCGTGCCGGTCTTCGCGGTGCTGGCGGCGCTGGTGCTCGGGGCGCTGATCATGCTGGCAACGGGCGTCGACCTGCCGACCATCGGGCGCAGCTTCGCGGCGCTCGCCCGCGGCTCGGTCGGCTCGCTCAACGCCATTTCGGAAACGCTGACCGCCTCTATTCCGCTGGTGCTGGCGGGGCTGGGGCTGGGGCTCGGGTTCCGGGCCGGGCTGTTCAACATCGGTGCCGAGGGCCAGCTGCTGCTGGGCGGAACGGCGGCGGTGGTGACCACCTTTTCCTTCCCGAACCTGCCGTTTCCGCTGCTGATGCTGCTCGGGCTTCTGGCCGGGGCGGTGGTCGGGGCGCTCTATGCCTCGATCGCCGGCATCCTGAAGGCCACGACCGGGGCGCATGAGGTGATCTCGACGATCATGCTCAACCTGATCAGTTTCCGCCTGCTCGAATATCTCCTGCGCCAGCCCTACATCCAGAAGGAGGGGCGCTCGGACCCGATCTCGAAGTCGGTGCCGCCGGGGGGCGAGCTGCCGCGCCTGCTCACCGACATCGACCCGAACCTGAGGCTGCATGCCGGCATCTTCCTGATGCTGCTGGCGGTGGCCTTCGTCTGGTGGCTGCTGTTCCGCTCGAAGATCGGCTTTGCCTTCCGCGCCTCGGGGGCCAACCCCGACGCGGCGCGCTATGCCGGGATGCGCTCGGGGCTGGTGATCGTCGCCGCGATGGCCACCGCCGGGGCGCTCGCCGGGCTGGCCGGGGCGGCGCAGGTGCAGGGGGTGCTGGGGCGCGCGAGCCCCGGCTTTTCGGCCGGGATCGGCTTTGACGCCATCGCGCTGGCGCTCTTGGGGCGCTCGCATCCGCTGGGCATTCTGGTGGCCGGGCTGCTCTTTGGCGGGCTCGAGGCCGGCGGGCGCCAGATGCAGGTCGATGCCGGGGTCTCGATCGACCTGATCGGCATCATTCAGGCGCTGATCATCGTGTTCATTGCCGCGCCGCTGCTGGTGCGGGCGATCTTCCCGTGGGGCTTTTCCCGCGGCGGCAAGGGAGGGAAAAAGGCATGAGTGCCGTGACCGCCGAACACAAATCCGCCGGGGCGGTGGCCGAGGCCTCGCGCCGGGCCCGACAGGCGCGGGTGGCCGGAACGCTGCTCATCGGGCTGGCGCTGCTGGTGCTCTTCGTGCTCAACGTCGGCCATGGCGAGGTGGCGACCTTCAAGCTCTCGCGCCCGCGCGATGCCATCGTCCTGCCCGACCTCGTGGTGCCGGGCGATTTCAACCTGCTGGTGGCGGCAGTGCTGGCCTTTCTTGGGGTGCGGCAGTTCCTGCGCGGGGGCGTGCGCTGGACGGCGCTTTCGCTCGGCATCGGGCTGGCGATCGTCGTCATGGCCTTTCTCGTCTGGGCGACGGCGGGCAAGAGCTTTTCGCTCACCGGGATGCTGCAGGCGACGATGGTGCGCGCGGTGCCGATCGCGCTGGGCGGCCTCGCGGGGGTGCTGTCGGAACGGGTGGCGGTGGTCAACATCGCCATCGAGGGGATGCTGCTGGCCGGCGCCTTCACCGGCGCGCTGGTGGGCTCGTTGCTGGGCAGCTGGGTCGGCCTTGCCGCCGCCGTCGCCGTGGGCGGCATGTTCGGGCTGATCCTCGCGGCGCTGGTGGTGACCTACCGGATGGACCAGATCATCGCCGGGGTGGTGATCAACCTCTTCGTGCTCGGGGTGACGAGCTATGTCTCGAGCCAGGTCTTTGCCGATGCCCGCTGGATGAACAATGCCAAGGTCTTCCGGGCCTGGAAGATCCCGGTGCTGGGCGACATCCCGGTGATCGGGCCGATGCTGTTCAACCAGAACCTCTTCGTCTATGGCGCGCTGATCCTCGTGGCCATCGCCACCTATTACCTGTTCCATACCAAGGGCGGGCTGCGGGCCCGGGCGGTGGGCGAACACCCCCGGGCCGCCGATACGCTGGGCGTCGACGTCTACCGGACGCGCTACTTGCACGTGACCCTGGCCGGGATGGTGGCGGGGTTCGGCGGGGCGTGGTTCACCCTCGGCTCGGTCGGGCGCTTCGACGAGAACATGACCGGCGGGCGCGGCTTCATCGGCCTCGCGGCGATGATCTTCGGGCGCTGGCATCCGGTCGGGGCGCTTTCGGCGGCGCTGATCTTCGGCTTTGCCGATTCGATCCAGCAGAAGCTGGCGCTGCTCAACACCCCGATTCCCTCGGAGTTTCTCGGCATGGCACCCTATATCGCGACGATCATCGTCGTGGCCGGGCTGATCGGGAAATCGCGCCCGCCGGCGGCGGACGGCCAGCCCTACACCAAGGAATAGGCGGGGCCGGAAAACGGGGGCAGGGGGCGCCGCGCCCCCGCCCCATCGCCCCGCGCCGGGGCGTCAGCGGCTGAAGCTGCGTTCGATCCGGTCGAGGGTTTCCATCGCCGGCAGCACCTGCGCCACCGAGGCATTGGGCTCGCGCCCCTCGCGGATCGCCGAGACGAATTCGCGGTCGATCAGCTCGATGCCGTTGTTCGACACCGCCACGCCGGAGAGGTCGATCGGCCGGTCGTAGCCGTCGAACAGGTCGTCATAGCGGGCGACATAGGTGCCGTTGTCGCAGATGTAGCGGAAGAAGGTGCCGAGGGGGCCGTCGTTGTTGAACGACAGGCTCAGCGTGCACAGCGCGCCCGAGGGCGTCTTCATCCCGATCGACATGTCCATGGCGATGCCGAGTTCCGGGTGGTGCGGGCCTTCGAGGCCGCAGGCCTCGGAAACGGTCTCGCCGGTCTGATACTGGAACAGGTCGACCGTGTGGCAGGCGTGGTGCCAGAGCAGATGGTCGGTCCAGCTGCGCGGCTCGCCCTTGGCATTGGTGTTGGTGCGGCGGAAGAAATAGGTCTGCACGTCCATCTGCTGGATCTTCAGCTCGCCGGCGACGATCCGGTTGTGAATCCACTGGTGCGAGGGGTTGAAGCGGCGCACCTGCCCGGCCATGGCGACGAGGCCGGTCTGCTTCTGCTTCTCCACGAGGCGGCGCGAATCGGCGAGATTGTCGGCCATCGGAATTTCGACCAGCACATGCTTTCCGGCCTCGAGGCAGGCGATGGCCTGGGCGGCGTGAAGCTGGGTCGGGGTCGAGAGGATCACCGCATCGACATCGTCGCGCGCGAGGCAGTCTTCCAGCGCAGTCGCGGCATGGCCGATGCCGCGCTCGGCGGCGAGGGCCTCGATCCGCTCTCGGTTCGGACCCATCACCGAGGTCACCTCCACCTCCTCGATATTCGCAAGCGCGTCGAGATGCTTGAGGCCAAAGGCGCCATAGGCGCCGGCAACGCAGATCCGCATGTCGGTCTTCCTTTCCGCTGGGGCGCCGCGGCCCGCGGGGCGGCGCGCGAAGGTCATGAAGGGTTCGGGCCGGGTTTACGGCCTCGGCCCGGCAAGGGGAAAGCGATTTGCCGCGCGCCGTCATTGATTGTTGCTATAGGGCGGGGCGGCGAGCGCCCCGGCGGCGCGGCGCAGATGGTCCAGAAACCGCGCCTGGGTTCGGGTCGGCTCCCAGCCAGCGCGCGTGGTCAGGCCGATGGGGCGTGCCGACCCCGGCAGGGCGATGTCGAGCGGGACCATCGCGCCGCGCTCGATCTCGGTGGCCGCCTGACGCGGCGAAAGGATGGTGAGAAAGTCGCCCCGGGCCAGCAGGCCGCGCACCAGAACCATCGAGGAGGTGACCACCCGCACCGGGGTTTCGGGCCGGGCGCCGATGTCGAGCAGGCGGTAGAGGTAGCGCCCGGTGGGGCTGTCTTTGGGCGGCGCGATCCAGGGGAAGGCAAGGGTGTCTTCGAGGGCGAGGCCACGGGCGCCGGCGAGGGGGTGAGACGGGCCGGCCATGATCGCCAGCCCGTCGTCGAACAGCCGTTCCTGCACGATGTCCTCAGCAGGGGGCGGCTCGCGCAGGGCGCCGATGAGCACGTCGAGGGCGCCGTCGCGCAGGGCGCGCAGGAGTTCGCCATAGGGGGCGTCGACCAGCCGAATGCGGGCGCGGGGCGCCTCCCCAAGCGTGGCCTCGATCGCCATCGGCAGCAGGGCGGTGCGCGAAAGCGGCATCGAGCCGACGGCGATGCGGGTGCTGTCGTGCCCGGCGAGGCGGGTGAGGTCGTCCTCGGCCTGACGCAGCTCGGCCATGGCAAGGCGGGCGGCGCGGGCGAGGGCCTCGCCGGCGGGGGTGAGGTCCACCCCGCTGCGGGCGGGGGCAAAGAGGCCGAGGCCGCTCAGGCGCTCGAGATCGCGCCCGGCGCGGTGCACCGAGGGTTGCGACAGGCCGAGGCGGCGGGCAGCGAGGCTGAAGCTGCCGGCCTCGGCGATGGCGACGAGGGCGCGCAGCTGGGTGGCGGTGAGATGGGCCTCGAAGCCGGGCGAGGCCCGCTCGGCGCGCCGGCCGGCAAGGCGCGCGGCGCGGGCGGCGCCTTCTCCGAGCACCGCGAGCATCCGCCCGACGCGGCGGGCGAGCATTTCGCCCTCGGGGGTGGGGAACATGCCATCGCGCCGGCGCTCGAAAAGCCGCGCGCCGAAGCTGCGTTCAAGCCCGGAAATCGCCTGTGTCACCGCCGGTTGCGAGAGGTGAACGCGCTCGGCCGCGGCGCTGATCCCGTGGGCACGGGCCACTTCCACAAGCACGCGCAGATGGCGAAGATTTGGCAGGAAGACTTGATAATCAGTCACTTGCCGTTTTTCGGAATGCGTCGGATCGGCCGCCATATAGCAATTATCTATGAGAGTGGCGGGCAAATCAAATGGCCATCGCGCCGGCCCGGCCCTATTCGGGAAGGGCGCCGGCCTCCGGGCGGGGCGCAGCTGACGCGGCAGGTGAGAGGAACAGGAGCGCGATGGCGGAACGGAAGACAGCCCTTGTGGTTTCGGCCCACAGCGCCGATTTCGTCTGGCGGGCGGGCGGGGCGATCGCCCTTCATGCCGCCCGCGGCTACGAGGTGACGGTGGTTTGCCTGAGCTACGGCGAGCGCGGGGAGAGCGCGAAGCTGTGGAAACAGGGCGGGATGACGCTCGAGCGGGTGAAGGCCGCGCGGCGGGCCGAGGCCGAGGCTGCCGCCGCGGCGCTGGGCGTTTCCGATATCCGGTTTTTCGACGTCGGGGATTATCCGCTCGACCTCGGCGCCGAGACCCGCGAGCGCATGGTCGACGTGATCCGCGAGGTGCAGCCGCGCTGGATGATGTCGCATTCGAAATGGGACCCCTACAACACCGACCACATGCGCACGACCGATTTCGTGCTCGAGTGCCGGATGATCGCGCAGGCCTGGGGGCACAAGCCGGGGCAGAAGGTGCTGGGCGCGCCGCAGCTCTATCTTTTCGAGCCGCACCAGACCGAGCAGATGGGCTGGAAGCCGAACGTCTTTCTCGACATCTCATCGGTCTGGGACAGGAAATGGGCGGCGATCCAGTGCATGCAGGGGCAGGAGCACCTGTGGAATTTCTACCGGAACGTGGCCGAGAACCGGGCCAACCATTACCGGCGCAATTCCGGCGGTCAGGCGGGGGGCAAGCCGGCGACCCATGCCGAGGGGTTCGAGGCGGTGTTTCCGCGCTGCGTGGAGGAACTGGAATGAGCGTGCAGCCGGGTGAGACGGGGCTCGTGGTGACCGAGGTCGCCCGGGCGGCGCCGGAGGTGATCGACGGGCTCGCCGAGCTCGGGGTGGCCACGGTGCACGAGGCGCAGGGGCGCAAGGGGCTTCTGGGCAGCGCCCTGCGGCCGATCTGGCCCGGGGCGCGGGTGGCCGGTTCGGCGGTGACGATCCTTGCCCCGCCGATGGACAACTGGATGGTGCATGTGGCCATCGAGCAGCTGCGGGCCGGCGACATCATGGTTCTGGGCACGATCTCGCCCTCGGATGCCGGCTATTTCGGCGACCTGCTGGCGACCTCGGCCATGGCGCGGGGCTGCCGGGGGCTGGTGATCGACGCCGGGGTGCGCGACGTGGCGGAGCTGAAGGCGATGGGCTTTCCGGTCTGGTCGAAGGCGATCTGCGCGCAGGGCACCGTCAAGGAAACGCTGGGCAGCGTCAACGTTCCGGTGGTCTGCGCCGGGGCGATGGTGCGGCCGGGCGACGTGATCGTGGCCGACGATGACGGGGTCTGCGTGGTGCGCCGCGAAGAGGCTGCGGACGTGCTGGAGAAGG
>RFKM01000150.1 GCA_003694465.1 Alphaproteobacteria bacterium | reverse complement strand
GCGTCTCAGTGGGCGTGGCTGTGGTCCCAGTCCTCGGGCTTGGGGAGCGTTTCGAAGGTATGCTCCGGCGGCGGCGAGGGCAGCGTCCACTCGAGCGTGTCGGCATACTCGTTCCAGTAGTTGTTCTCGGTGACCCGGCGGCCCGCCAGCAGCGTGTAGGCCATGATGCCGAAGAACAGGATGAACGAGGCGAAGGAGATGAAGGCGCCGATCGACGAGATGTGGTTCCAGTAGGCGAAGGCCTCCGGGTAGTCGATGTAGCGGCGGGGCATCCCCTGACGGCCAAGGAAGTGCTGCGGGAAGAAGGTGAGGTTCACCCCGATGAAGAACAGCCAGAAGTGCACCTTGCCCCAGAACTCCGGATACTGCCGGCCCGACATCTTGCCGATCCAGTAGTAGATGCCGGCGAAGATGGTGAAGGCCGCGCCCATCGACATCGTGTAGTGGAAGTGGGCGACCACGTAGTAGGTGTCGTGGTAGATCCGGTCGACGCCGGCCTGGCTGAGCACGATGCCCGTCACGCCGCCGATGGTGAACAGGATCAGGAAGCCGAAGGCGAAGAGCATCGGCGTCTTGAACTCGATCGAGCCGCCCCAGACCGTCGCGATCCAGGAGAAGACCTTGATGCCCGTGGGCACGGCGATGACCATGGTGGCGAGCATGAAGTAGCTCTGCTGGGTCAGGCTGAGGCCGACGGTATACATGTGGTGCGCCCAGACCACGAAGCCCACCGCGCCGATGGCGATGATCGCCCAGACCATCGGCAGGTAGCCGAAGATCGGCTTCTTGGCGAAGGTGGCGAAGACGTGGCTGATGAGGCCGAAGCCCGGCAGGATCACGATGTAGACTTCCGGGTGGCCGAAGAACCACAGGATGTGCTGGTAGAGGATCGGATCACCGCCGCCGGCCGGATCGAAGAAGGTGGTGCCGAAGTTGCGGTCCATCAGCAGCATGGTGATGGCGCCGGCGAGCACCGGCAGGGCCAGCAGGATGAGCCAAGCGGTCACGAAGATCGACCAGGCGAACAGCGGCACCTTGAACAGGGTCATGCCCGGGGCACGCATGTTCAGGAAGGTGGTGATCATGTTGATCGCGCCGAGGATCGAGGAGGCGCCGGAAACGTGGACGGCGAAGATCGCGAGGTCCATCGAATAGCCGCCCTCGGTGGTCGACAGCGGCGGATAGAGCACCCAGCCGACGCCCGAGCCCGCCTGCCCGTCGCCGCCCGGGGCGAGCAGCGAGGCAACGCCCAGCGACGTGCCGGTCACGTAGAGCCAGAACGAAAGGTTGTTCATCCGCGGGAAGGCCATGTCGGGCGCGCCGATCTGCAGCGGCATGAAGTAGTTGCCGAAGCCGCCGAACAGCGCCGGGATGACCACGAAGAACATCATGAGCACGCCGTGATAGGTGATCATCACGTTCCAGAAGTGGCCGTTCGGCGTGCATTCGCGGGTCGCGTCGGCGAACAGACGGAAGCCCTCGAGGCACATGTGCTGCACGCCCGGCTCCATGAGTTCGAGGCGCATGATCACCGTGAAGCTCACCGAGATCAGGCCGGCGAGGGCCGAGACCACCAGGTAGAGAATCCCGATGTCCTTGTGGTTGGTGGACATGAACCAGCGGGTGAAGAACCCGCGGCTGTCATGGTGGTCCTGTCCATGAATGGCTG
The DNA here is from genome assembly GCA_003694465.1 of Alphaproteobacteria bacterium. Taxonomy (GTDB): domain Bacteria; phylum Pseudomonadota; class Alphaproteobacteria; order Rhodobacterales; family Rhodobacteraceae; genus RFKM01. Next base: position 1,997 of record RFKM01000150.1, on the reverse strand, counting down.
CGTCGGCCATGAACGTCTCCCTTTCTTCGTTCTGTCGGCGCGCGACGCCACGTCGCAAGCCCGGTTTTGAATGTGAATAAAGCCCGAAATCGCGTGGGGCAAGTTGTCACTGCGACGTTTGGCCCAAAAAAACCCGCCCGTGGCATCACGGGCGGGCTCGAAACACGCAGAGATTGCGGGCTTACTCGGCGCCGAACTGGGCGAGGTAGGCAATCACGTCGGTCACGTCCTTGAGCTTCTGCGGCGTCATCGCCGTCTTCACGCTCGATTCGCCCGAATTTTCCTTGAGGAATTTCTTGGCATTCGGGATGTAGGCGGCGAGCTCTTCCGGCGTCCAGACGATTCCGGCCGCGCCGACGGCCTTCATGGCATCGCTGTAGCGGGTGAAATCTTCCTGGGAACCGGCGGGACGGCCGACCACGCCCCAAAGGTTCGGGCCGGTCTTGCCGCCCTTGACGATCACCTCGCCGTCGGGGCTGACGATCGAGTGGCAGGCCTTGCACTTCTTGAAGTCCTTTTCGCCCTTCGCCGGGTCGTTGGCGGCAAGGGCGGGGCTGGCAAGCGCGGCGGCGGCCACGGCAATGGCGAGCAGTTTCTTCATTTGGGGGTCCTCCCGTTTCTCTCAAAATGTCCTGTCGCAGGATCTCGGGCCGGCGGACGCGCGCCCGTCCGGCACATCAGGGCGATGCTGCACCGGGCGCCCTTTCACTTCAAGGGGGCAATATGTCACATTGACCGGAAGCCGGTTCCGCTAGGGCGCCGCGCCGTCGTAGACGGCCGGAAAGGTGCGGCGCAGGGCAAGGTCGACATCTTCCATCGTCACCGGCAGGCCGAGATCGACCAGCGAGGTGACGCCGTGCTCGGTGATTCCGCAGGGCACGATGCCGGAAAAATGCTCGAGGTCGGGTTCGACGTTGATCGAGAGCCCGTGAAAGCTCACCCAGCGGCGCAGGCGAATGCCGATGGCGGCGATCTTGTCTTCCCGCGGGGCGCCGTCGGGGCCGGCGGGCTTGTCGGGGCGGCGCACCCAGACGCCGACCCGCCCCTCGCGAATCTCGCCGGTGACGTTGAACTCGGCCAGCGTGGCGATCACCCAGTCTTCGAGGCTGCGCACGAAGGCGCGCACGTCGCGCCCGCGCCTGCCGACATCGAGCATGGTATAGACGACCCGTTGCCCGGGGCCGTGGTAGGTGTATTGCCCGCCGCGGCGGGTTTCGTAAACGGGGAAGCGGTCGGGGGCGATGAGGTCTTCGGGCCGGGCCGAAGTGCCGGCGGTATAGAGCGGCGGATGCTCGACCAGCCAGATCAGCTCGTCGGCCTCGCCCCGTGCGATCGCCTCGGCGCGGGCTTCCATGGCGGCAACCGCCTCGGGATAGGGAGTGAGCCCTTGGGAAAGACGCCATTCCACCATCGGTTCTGCCCTGTCTTGCCGTCTGTTTCGTTAATTTTGCGCCCCCGTGGGAGCGCCCGTTGCGACTCTGCCCCCGATACCGCAGGCGCGGGCAAATGTCAGGCCCCGAGAGCCCAGCGGAGGGGGGCGAAATTCACGGCGCAAAAATGCGATTTCCCCCTTGGCATCGGCGGGGGGCTTCGCTATATCGCCCCTCACCAATCCATGACGTGCGGTTGTGGCGGAATTGGTAGACGCGCAGCGTTGAGGTCGCTGTGGGGTAAAACCCGTGGAAGTTCGAGTCTTCTCAACCGCACCATTTTTCCTGCAAGGCTGGCTGGGGCTGGTTCTCCTGCATGACGGCGGAGGGCGGGCGCGCAAGGCGAAGCGCGCGGCCGGGGCCGCGCGCTTCGAGTATTGAGGCGGGGGGCTGATGGCCGCCTCCGGCCATTTGCGGTGTTGACGGGTCAGTCGCCGGCGTCGCTCTTGCCTTTCGAGCCGCTGCCCCAGTCATCGTCGCCGCATTTGTCGTTGCCCGGGTTGCCGACGCACTCCTAGTCATCGGAGTCGTCGTGATCGTCGTCCGAACCGTCGTCGTCGTGATCGT